>DATDHL010000286.1:0-4189 GCA_036521575.1 Edaphobacter sp.
TTGCTCGCTCGCCCTTGAAAGCAGGCGAAAAGCTGCAGTGCCGAGTTGACGACCAACTGCAGGCCATCGCCGATGACAGCGCCCTGGTTCGTTCCTTCTTCAAGCACCCATCTGTCTCCTATATTTCTGACTTATGAGTAATTGGTTGTGGACGACGGTGTCAGCTGAGGTGACTGAGCGGGACCATCACGCTGTCCGGCGTCGCAGACAAGGCCGCGAAGTGCATCTCGACCTCGGGCAGCAGCCGTTCGAAGTAGAAGCGCGCGGTCGACACCTTCGCTGCGAGGAAGTCCCCGCGCCCCTGCTGGTCTTCCTTCGCCTGGTCGAGTGCAAGCCGAGCCATGCGCAGCCACAGAAACCCAAGGGTGACGTGTCCGAGTAGTCGGAGGAAATGGTTTGCCGCGATCGAGACCGCGTCAGGGTCCGGCCGAACCGCCTCGGTGAAGCCGGCTGCCACGCCACGGGTCCTCTCGACCAGCGCGCTCAGCTTGTCGGCCATCGCGCTGACCTCGGGAGCGGAGCTGGCATCGGCGGCGAAGTTCTGAACGCTCGACAGGAAGTCCCGCAGCGCCTGCCCCCGATCGCCGAGAACCTTGCGGGCGAGCAGGTCGAGTGCCTGGATGCCGTTCGTTCCTTCGTAGATCGGTGTGATTCGTGCATCTCGCACGTACTGCTCTACCCCTGTCTTGTCGGCGCCGATTGAATCTTGACCACCCGTGCCGATTGAATATTGACCAGGGATGGAAGGCTGCGCAGAGCGCAGCGCTTTGTGGATAAGTGTATGTCTTTGCCTTGGTTGTCGAACTCCTTGGGGGTCGTTGAACTTGCGCGGGGGAAGACGCGGAGGGCGTAGCCCGCAGCGGATTTCCCCGCGCGGCGCTCGGTCAGGCGGTGTTCGCCGGTGGGTCCTGCCTGTCGCTCTTTCGGGCCTGCTCGCGGGCCTTGATGCGTGTCTTCGCGACCTCGGTGCTGCGACGGAATCGGTAGGACTCGTTGCCCGTCTCGATGATGTGGCAGTGATGCGTGAGCCGATCCAGCAAAGCCGTGGTGAGCTTCGCGTCGCCGAACACACGCGACCATTCGGCGAAGTCCAGATTTAATGCGGCCAAGATTGTTATGCAGACTTCCCTCTTCGAGAGCATGACGCTTGCTCTACTTCGAACGACTTTCGCGCCGCATAAAAGAAGGTGATGTCAGCGAGGCGATCAACTTGTCGCTGGCGCGGAAACGCCCCGATCTGAGATGCGGAGCAGTGTTGGCGTTGAGGGCCTCGAGCTTGATGGACGGATCAGCGCGCGTGTAGATTTCGGTCGTTTGCATGTTGACATGTCCGAGCCACAGCGACACCTTTCGAAGATCTTTGGTTGCCTCCAAGATGGCCAGGGCACAACTGTGCCTCAAGACGTGAGGAGATATACGCTTCTCATACAAAGAGGGACATCGCTCGCCCGCGATGCGGACATACTTCTCCAGGATGTACTCGAAGCCTGACCGGGTCATCGGCTCACGCCTCGCATTTACGAAGAGCTCCGGAGCTTGAACTGGGCCTCGTACAGCCAACCAGGCGCGCAACGCCACGGTGGTCACTTTCCACAATGGCAAGCAGCGTTCCCTACGACCCTTCCCATGAACAAGAATGCTGGCCTGTGGAGTCAGCGACAGGTCGTCGAGGCGAAGGCCGGTGAGCTCAGAAACGCGCAGTCCGGCGGCGAAGCACAAATGCAGCATTGCGCGATCTCGGACGCCCGGCCAGTCAATTGGCTGCGGAGCGTCGAGCAAGGCCTGAATCTCATCCTTGCCGAGGTGCCGCACCAATCGTGAATCCGTCTTCTTCATGGGTATCGCGAGGATCCGTTGAATCTGCTCAAGAGCCGACGGAAGCCGGTATTCCATGAAATGCATGAACGACTTGATTGCGGCCAGACGAACGTTACGTGAGCTGGCGCCGTTCGCGCGATTGGTCTCCAGGTGACGAAGGAAGCCAACCACCAATGGAGCGTCAATTTGTTCGAACGTCATCTTTGATGGCGCAACTCGCAGACGATTGCTCGCAAACTCCAAGAGCAGCCTGAAGGCGTAGGCATACGAATCGCTGGTGTTCACGCTCACGCGTCGCTCGAGAGTCAGGCGCTCGTTGAAGAACGCGGTCACATGCGGGGCGAGCGAAGTCATACCCAACCTCCGGCGACGTGCATCTCGCAACGCTCGGCAATGCCGCGCATGAGCTCTGGAACTGCTTCAAGGTACCAGTACGTGTCCGCCGCCTTGGTGTGTCCCAAGTAGGTTGAGAGCATCAACAAATGCTTCGTGATGTGATCTCTCCCGTCTGGACAGGTCTGCAGCGAGCGAACCGCAAAGGCGTGTCTGAGTGAATGTGGCGTCGCGCGACGATTCCCTCGTCCTCGAGGCAACCCCATCTTGGCTGCCACCGTTCGGAAGGCACAGTCAACGTCGGCCGATAGCAGCGGCTTACGACGCAGCGATATAAATACGTGATCGTCGAAGGGTGCATACGGACGTCGGTCCTGCAGGTAGCGTTCCAGGCCAGCGCGAGCACTCTCATGCAATGGGACCAGTCGGCTCTTTTTGAACTTCGTGTCGCGGATCATCAGGCCATCTGGCGTGAGGTCGGCGTATCGCAATCGAATGGCCTCTGAGACGCGAAGTCCTGTACAAGACAGCAAAGCGAACAGCGTGCTGTAGGTCTTCCTTCGCAAAGTTCGATAGCCCGACTGGGCAGCCAACTGGACGAGTTGGCCGATCTGCTCGTCGGAGAGGATGTACGGAGTCGGACGAGGCCGGCTTGCACTGCCGAAGATCCTGGGTGGGATTTGGTGGCGTGTATCTTCGGCGCGCAGATAGCGCGCCAACCGCTCGACGTCTCCCAGCCGACGGGCCCGTTGATGAATCGACGGAACCCTTGCCGCCCAATCTATGGCCGTCTGAGACTCGACCCAACGCTGGCCCAGTCCATCCGCATACGCTGCGAAGCCTCTCAAGTTGAAGCTTGTGGTTCTGATGTGGAAGCCAGCGGCTCGTCGCTCTGACAGATAGGATTCAACGGCGCGGCTTAGCATGGTGCCACCTCCGGCCACGGTTGGGCAATCTGCTGCAGCGAGGTGGCATCAACCTTGGCATAGATTTGCGTGGTCTCGACGCTCCTGTGCCGAAGCAGATCCGCGATCTCTTGCAGCGACGCGCCTTGCCGCAGCATGGAACTGGCAACAGAATGACGCAGGAGATGCGCCGCACCTCGGCCCGGCTTGGAAACCCCGGCACGACATATGGCTCTGTCGACAAGCACCGAAACGGCGGCGTGCGACCTCAGGCCTCTGAACGGGGCACGAGAGCGAAGGAAGAGTTCATCAACGCAATTCGCAGGCCGCCCGTGCTGCAGGTAGTCCACGATCGCTTGCCCGACTTCTTGACTCAGGGGCAGCTGTGTTTGCCGGCGGCTCTTCCCGCAGACCTGAATTGTTGCCTCCTTCCAGTCGATGTCCTGCAGACGCAATTGCACGATGTCGCCCGCGCGCAGTCCCAGTCGCGCAAGCAACAGCAGAATGGCTCGGTCCCGCACACCCGCCGGGGAAGATAGGTCGCACGACGCAATGATGCGTTCAACATCTGCTGGCGCCAGGACTCGCGGTAGCGAACTGAGGCGCCAATGGGCCAGCTTGGGGATGGCACCCAACAATCCAGGCGAGCAGCGACCATCGGCGATCAAGAAGCGTAGGAACATGCGCAGCCCAGTCGTACAGTGATTTGCCGCTGCCCACCCTACTTGCTGACTCCGCTGCATAACGAACTGTCGCAAGAAGCGCGCGGTCAGGGTGCTGGGATCTTCGTCAATGAGACGGATCAATTCTCCTATCGGCCTTCCGTAGTTGGACAGCGTTCCAGCGGCAGAGCCACGTTGGTCTCTCATCCACTGGAAGAACGACTTCAACAACTCCGGCTCCGGAGCGACTGCCTCGGCGAGGGGGATGGCGGCGCCCTCCGCGCCATGCAGATTCGCGAGGAACAAGCGCGCTCCGGTGAGGATCTCTGCGCGAGCCCCACAGTAAAACCGACCGCAGCGACATCGGCAGAGATGCCTATCGAAACGCTCAAGAGCGGAGCCATCCAAACTGTCGACCGATAGACTGTTGCGCAGCGCCCAGTGAACGATGTGCTCAGCGGACCGGATGTG
>DATDHL010000287.1:0-3531 GCA_036521575.1 Edaphobacter sp.
TTCAGCGTAAAGTATTCGAGCGTCTTGACGAAGTTCGGGTCGTTGATCATCGCGGTGGAATATTGCTGATCGTGCACAATGTTCTGCATGAAGTAGCCGCTCGTGTTCTCTTCGAATGTGGCAAATGCGACGACAAATTCGCGATCCACATCTTTGGGCAAGCCGTCCGGCTTCGTCGAACCCTTTCTCGATATGATGATCGGTCCAAACAGGCCGGAGTTCATATCCCGGGACTCATTGAAGTGCGAGTGATACATCCACAAGATCGAGCTTGGGTCTCCAGGGCCAGGCCCTGCGCGCTCCGGAACCGTCCACGTATAGGTAAAAACTTCCCCACTATTAACAGCGTTCCCTTTTCTTGTCGGGTCGGGAGGCGCAGTTGCACTCTCGCTGTAATAGGCCCCTTCCGAATCTCTCTCATAGGCCAGCCCATGCGGATGCATCGTGCATATAAACCGTGTGTTGTTCTTGAAGACGACCTTGATCACGTCACCGACCTCGGCGCGGATGGGCGGCCCAAGAATTCCAAGATGCTCCCACTCCGCAGCCCGCGGCTTTAGAGTCGTAAAGCTATCTGATGTGTACTCGCGATACATAGCCTTCAGATAGGTATTCGACTTGGCCTTCGGCACCGGAGGAATCTCATTCTCGCCACGCAGAAGATATGTCGTCATCGTCGGCATGTAGTTCCACTGCACTTCGTCGGCTGCAATGTAGTAGGTACGAATCTTGCCTTTTGAATCGGTCTTGGACGATTTCGGCGCCTGCATGTGCATACCACCCGAGCCACCGTTGAGCGGACCTTGTGCCTCCGAGCTTACAAACACAGCGAATAACGCAAGCATCAGACCTGCATGGCCCCCCCTCATCATCCGCCTGCTCCTCATGTTCGGAATTCTGTGGCTCGTCAAAGCGAATGCTCGTGTATCGCGAACGAGAAAAAATGCGGCTGAGAGAAAGTATTTTCTGGGATCCGTCTCTCAGCCGCAGTTAGGGTAACTTCGATCGTGGCCACGGCCCCCCTGTGACCTACGGAATCACTACGTACCGTGTGCAGGAAGAAGCACTCCCGCTGACATTGTGGGTTCCAGCGGTCCGAGGCAGCGCCAGGACACATGCCAGATCAACAACTCCCAGGTAATTCGGTGTGCCAGTCGCATAATCCACAAACACCGCAAAGGACTTGCCGCTGTTGGGACTGGTATATGCCGTTATCGTGTGAGGATCGAATCCGGCGCTAAAAGCATTTCCGTCAGGTGTATTTGGCATGCTACGGACATAAGCGTAGTCGGCAAGAGTAGGTGTGCCGGTACCCGATGTGGAAGGAAGCTGCAGCGCGGAATAGGAGCTGCCGCCAAACTCACCGGTGACAACAGCCAGGTGTCCCGTGCCTGGAGCAGACGTAATCCCGGACGTTCCGGCGCTATAGCCGCCGTCATTGAGATTGATGAATTGTCCCGGAGCGGTCCAGGTCCCAGGCGAACCGGCCGTGAAGGTGGCCTGAGTCAGATCCGTAATGTAGATCGTGTCGGTGAATTCGACAGCGGACAGCGCAATCCCGGTAGTGCAGTCCTCAGCCGCCGAATCCAGTGTCCCTCCAATGGTATTGCCATACTCGGTCAGGGTGTTGCCCGCGCCGACCTTCAACAGGTCATAGATTCCGTCCTCACCGGGCGACAGGATCAGGTTGCGGCCTGAATCGATGGAGATGTTTTCCGAGACGTCATTGTGCAAGGGGAACGCCGTGTTGAAGGTATTATTCGAAAGATCGAGGACCTGAACTCCTTCGCTGGAAGGGCCGCCAACAACTCCCATAGCGATCACGGCAGTGTTGTTTGTGGGATTGATAGCGACGCCGCAGTTCTTGCAAGAGCCACCTGAAAAACCCGCAAATGCGTTCGATCCGCTGGTAATCGTGGTCAACGTGGTGCCGTTAATCAGATCGACGTTAGCGGTATTCTCCGTGCAGACGACCTCGTCGGTCACGGAGTTTGAAGCACACGAGTTCACAACACCTGGTGTCGTGAAATGCATCGTTCCCCCGCTGCCCTCAAGCGGCACCTGCTCAATTCCGGTTGTACCGCCCTCCCAGTATCCAAACGGAACGTAGGCGGTCACGTTTGTTCCTACGGTGACAGCCAGCGAACTCGTCGGCACGCAGGCGGCCAGCGTTGTAGTGGTCTGCGTGACACTGATCTGCGAACAATTGCTGCTGGTGAACGAGGTTCCTCCACTGCTGGTCCCTGAGAGCGAGACGAAGTAAGTACCTGTGGTCAGGGAAGAGGGCACCAGGAACGATACTCGATAGGTAGTGCCGATGATCGTAGTTACGAACGTTGCTGCCTCAGTCGCCACCGGAGCGCCGCCACAGGTCGTACCGAACGACACGGTAACTGCTGCGGGACTGATGGAGCCCGAGGGGAAACCACTGCCAGTGGCGTTGACCACCGCGGTGCCGGCCAAACCCGAGGATGGCGAAGTCAAGGCGTTTAGCCTGACTGTAGCCTGGGCATGACCGGCAACCGGTAAAGCGAGAAAGACCAAGGCTAATGCCACTGTTGTTCCCACGCCGACTGCCTTGCGGGAACACAAACGGCGGAGTGTAACCATTGACCAGCGACGGCGAATACCAGCAAGACCCGCGAGGCCGCTACCGACCATCACAAATGTCTCGGGTTCAGGTACGGCTGGTGGCGGAGGTCCACTTCCGCCCGTGCCGCTGGCGATAATTGCGAAATCGCCACCCTCTATCTGACCCCCTGCGCCGCTGCCGGCGATGGCTGCCGAAAAGCTCGGGTCGACGGTGACTGTAGTCCCATCAAAAAGATTGAAGCTGGTCGTAGAGAAGTCCCCGGTAAGTGTTGCCGAGACCGCCCCAGTAAAAGTAGAGAGGGACATCGGCGTACCGTCATAGGACTGACCGTCCGAATCGGCGGTGAAATATGAGGACCCGAAGGTCAGATTCGGGCCGCTCGTAAAGCTTACCGTCAGACTCAGACCGGTCAGACCTACGGTAGTACCGCTCACGGGAAAAGTGGCGTCTCCCGAGCTGTTCGTCCCGCTCTGGCCAACGATGTCGAATTGACCGATGCCTGGGTTGGTGATGTCGAAACTTATAAAACCAACGTTGATGGAGTCGGCGCGTGCGGGTGGCGCCAGGACGGCTCCAACCAAGGAAAGTGCAAGAAGGCATGGCAGTTTACAACTCATCGGACACACCTCACTGTTCAATAGCCATCGAAGAACGGTGAATCGTGGAAGGGGCCCAAGAAGGGAGGTTCCAGCCCAGGAACCAACCCATGCAGTTTAAGCAATTTTGCGACCACTTCTAGCTGCGATAGATTTGGTACTTACCAAGGGGGAAAACGGTTTATAAGCAAGTTCTTGCGCAAAGTGTAGAAGGCAATTTCGCAAATCGAACCGATCCAAGACTCCGACAAATCCTGACTAATCGTCCGCACAACCCTTGGATCGGGCGCGTGAGCAGTAATCTTGAGCGGCCATCTCTTGACACGACCGCTCCCTCAAGGA
>DATDHL010000288.1:0-14770 GCA_036521575.1 Edaphobacter sp.
GGGGGAAGTGGCACCAGTGGCCTGCGGTGCAGACTTCGCGGGCGTAGAGCTCGGCGGGGTAGATGTGGGTGTAGGTCCAGGAGGTGTCGGGGTTCATCCAGACATGGTTGTTGCCCTCGGCTCCCCAGGAGCCTTCGTGCATGGAAATGAAGCCGGCGCGGGGATACTGTTCGAGGTACTCGCGGCAGGAGATGAGCTGGATGCCGGTGTCGTAGTCGTGAAGGATGCGGGCGATGGCTTCGAGCCAGAGGGCTCCCTCGAACCACCAATGGCCGAAGAGCTCGGCGTCGAAGGGGGAGCAGAGGATGGGCGGGATGGTGTCGTTGAAGCCGGACTTGAGGGCCTCGTAGACGAGATGGACGTAGTTGGAGGCGTGCGCCTTGGTGCGCTCGGCGGCCTCCTGCGGGTAGTAGGGCTGCTTGTCGCCCATGTCGACCTTGGCGCCGGTGACGCGCCAGTAGCGATGACCGCCGGGCCAGCGCTTCTTGTGGAAGTCGAGATAGACGCCGTCGCCGGGATAGCCGCTTTCGCCGGACCAGACCTGGACGCCGGTCTTGGGGTCGCGGGGGAAGATGGTGGTGGCGTAGCGCTTGTCGTAGGGACCGTCGACGTAATAGGGCTGGTAGAGGGAGCGATGGCCGGCGCGGGTCATCTGCTCAGTCTGTGGGTCGCGGGGGACGGAGCCTTTGAGGAGCTCGTAGGGGGACGGGATGCGCTGGGACTCTTCGACGAGATGGGTGTCGACGAAGAAGAAGTCGATGTCGGACTCGGAGAGTGCCTGCTCGACGCCGATGCGGTCGAAGCCGGGAGGCGGGGGGGCACCGTCGGCGAAAGAGACCGGGTAGTTCCAGAAGCCTGCAGGACGGTAGCCACACTCGGGGGCCCAGATGCCTTTGGGATGCGTGCCGATGTGGCGGATGTGGGTTTCGACGGCGAGGCGGATCTGGGCGCGGACGGATTCATCGGTGCCTAGAAGCGGCATGTAGCCGTGGGTGGCTCCACAGGTAATGATCTCGATGAGGCCGGTGTCGTTGAAGTGGCGGAAGCCGGCGACGATGTTGCCGTCGAGGGCGTTGAAGTCGTCGAGGGCGGAGGAGAAGAATCGGTGCCAGAAACGGGAGGTCTCGGCGAGGTGATCTTCACCGGACTGGATGAAGTAGGCCTCATCTTCACGCGCAGCGACGATCTTGCGGGTGAGGTAGTTGGGAAACTCTGCGATGAAGACCGGGTGCGAGAGCTGCTCGAGCAGGATGGGGGAGAGATTGAGGTTGCAGTTGAAGCGAATGTTATCGCGCTCCAAGTTGCGAAGCATCCTCAGAAAGGGAAGATAGGTCTCTGCTGCGGCTTCGTGCAGCCACTCCATGCCGTGGGGCCAGGTGCCATGATTGACGACATAGGGCAGGTGCGCGTGCAGGGTGAAGGTGAGAAAGCCTTTGGGACGCTGCGCGGAATTTGGCGATGCCTTCGTCAAGACGGGTTACCTCGGGCTTGATTTTCGGTAGGACTGCCTCGCTGGTTGGGTTTTGCTGTTGAGTCTTGAGTCTACACCACAGGGCAAGAGTAAGAGTGTAAGGCGGCAGATTCCGTGGGAGTCTGCCGCACTGTTATGAGGGATGCAATTGCGGTTACTGCGGTTGGTCCTGCGGTTGCGGCGGGTTCAGGGGGCGGCGCTGACTCTCAGTTGCTCCCGTGCTGAGCGTGTTGGAGGTGGAGACGCGGATGGCCAGGGTGTTGGTGAGTTTGAAGTTGACCAGGCTCTCGGATGGGATCTGAACCTGCTCGCCGCGGGTGATGGTGTTAGCTCCGGCACCAAGGCCGCCGCCAGATGCTGCGCCGATCGCTGCGCCTTTGCCGCCGCCGATGATGCCGCCGATGATGGCGCCGACAGCCGCTCCGCCACCGACTTTGGCTGCTGTGTTCTTTCCGCGACCCTTGCCTTCGACGCTGTAGGGGTCGGTGGTGACGGCGAGAGTGTCACCGTGGCGGTTGATGCTGACCAGCTCAACGGTGAGCAGGGAGCTCCCCTTGTAGTGGGCGGCTTCCTGTACAGCGGAGACTCGGCCGGTTACAGCAGTGCCCTGACGGACGGCGACGAGTCCGTCGGCCATAACGTCGGTGGCGACGGTTCCGGAGAAGGATTGGCCCTGCTGGGTCGTTGCGCTGTCCAGGGTCTGCGTGATGCGGACGGGAATGGAGGTTCCGGCGGGGATGGTTACGTTCTTGAAGGCCGGAGGTGGGGGGGGCGCTGGAGCCGGTGCAGGGGCTGGAGCGGGAGGAGGTGCTTGCACTGCTTCAGGCGCTGGCGCGGGACGCTCCACGGGCGCGGGCTTTTGTGCGGGAGGAGCGGGCTTGGGAGCTGGTGCCTTTCTTGTGGCTGGGCCCGCAGAAGGAGGGGCCATCGGCGCCGGAGGAGGTGCAACCTCGGCTACGGGGGGAAGGGGTTGCTGGACGGTCAGGTTATTGACGACGGTCCGGATGCCGGCTACCTGGGCAGCGTCGGCGGCTGCGAGAGAGCGGGCGGCTTCGCTGCTGACGTTACCGTTGAGTGTGGCGACGCCGTTTTGTACGGACGCCTGGATGGATTCAGCGCTGAGCGCCTTGTCGCCGGCGATGCGGCTTTGCAGTGCGGTGTTGAGGGTAGCGTCGTCCGTGGGTGCTGAGGAACTCTTGCAGCCGGAGAAGGCCAGAGCCAGAGAGAGCGCGGTGACGGCAGCTATGGTGCGTGGCGCGGAAAGAATACGTTTGGCGTACATTGAACCCCTTTTTTTAGCATCGAGCGGTCATTGCTGAAATCACTCTAACTCACCCGATTACCGTGTGATGCAGCGTTTTCCTTCGTGGCTGCATGTTTTGTCGCCAAGGCGGCTTTGATGGGTAAGACGCATGGGAGCGGAATCGGAGAGTCGGAGCGTGGAACTGAGGAGATGGGTCCGCGCAACCTAATCAGCGGGGCGGGCATCCACCTCTCTAAGTGGTATGTGTACGGAGTGCCTTGCGCGGCACTGACGGCGGCAGGTTGAGCAGTGGAGTTGTCCGCAGCGCGAATCCGAAAAGAAAAGAAATGAGTTATAACAGCGGAGAGACAAGTTTCCGTATTCGAACGTTGAACAGGAGAGATTGAGATGGCAGACAACGACAACGGTGTAAGCGGATTGGGATGGTTTCTTGCGGGCCTCGGCGTTGGCGCGCTGGTGGGCGTGCTTTATGCTCCGAAGGCAGGCAAGGAGACGCGCGATGATCTGGTAGCGAGCGCGCTCGATGCGAAGGAGAAGGCTGCGGTGCTGGCTCAACAGGGCCGGGAGCGTGCGGCCCAGTATGCGGAGCAGGGCAAGCAGCAGTTCGGCGAGTATGTCGATCGCGGCAAAGAGTACTATGACCGCGGGCGCACGCAGTGGTCTCAGTATGTCGAGAAGGGCAAGGGGCTGGTGCAGGAGCATCAGAGCAAGGTCGCGGCGGCGATTGATGCGGGCAAGGACGCGTATGTGAGCGCGACTCACGATACTCCATCGTCGTAAGCGCTTCTTGAGTCAGGTTGGAACTGGGCCCGGTCGTCGGATGAGGTGGCGGGCCCGGAATTCTTGCACGGAAGAGAGGCTGCATGGAAGCGGCTCGAATCATAATGTCGGCGATTTGGTTGCAGGACGTGGATTCGTTCACATCGAACGACTCGAAATGGTTGATGTTCTTCGTAGGCATGGTTGCGGTCGCCATGCTGACGCAGGCGATTGTGTTTGTGGTCGCCGCGGTCGGCGCTATCAAAGTTCGGAAAAGACTGTTGGCGATTGTGGAGGAGGCCCGGCTGAAGGTGTTGCCGGTGATCGACAGCACGCATGATGTGTTGAAAGACCTCCATCCCAAGGTGAAGATCATCACGGACAACCTGGTCGAGACGAGCCATGTTGTGCGGGCGAAGGCCAATGAGTTCGACGGTACGTTTACCGACGTTAATCAAAAGACACGGGCGCAGGCGGCACGGGTGGATGAGATGGTGTCGTCGGTGCTGGATACTACGGCCGGGATTGCTTCAACGATCCAGAAGGGCGTACAGATTCCGGTGCGCGAGTTCAACGGTCTGATGCATGGGCTGAAGGCTGGGCTGGATTCGCTGGTGGGGCGGAAGGGTTCGGCTCCGCGAGGGACGCGGCCTCGTGGTGGGAATGGCTATGGCAACGACGATTTTGGGGTGTAGATTTTTGTGGGCTAGGTGATCCAGCCGCCGCCTACTACTTCGTCTTCCTGATAGAAAACGGCAGATTGGCCGGGGGTAATAGCGCGCTGGGGCTCGTCGAAGGTGGCGTGGACGAGGTCTTTGCCTGCGCGGCGCAAGGTGGCCAGGGCGGGGGCGTGGCGGTGCCGGATCTTGATGGTGACGCGAATCTCTTCGCCTTCGTCGAGACTGGGGATGGAAATCCAATTGATGCGGTTGGCGTAGAGGTCGCGGGAGAAGAGTTCCTCGTCGGCGCCCACGGTGACCTGGTGGGAGTCGGGGTGGATGGCGAGGACGTAGAGCGGGTTGGTGCTGGTGAGGCCGAGCCCCTTGCGCTGGCCTACGGTGAAGCTCTGGATTCCCTGATGGTGGCCCACAACTTCGCCGGTGGTGGTGACTAGCTCGCCGGAGGTGTCGGGCAGGGGCTGGTTCTGCTCGTCGAGGTAGGCCTTGAGGAAGGTGTTGTAGTCGCCGCCAGGGATAAAGCAGATCTCCTGCGAGTCGGGCTTGGTGGCTACGTCGAGGCCGGCGTCGGAGGCCATGACGCGCACGGCTGGCTTCTGCATCTCGCCAAGAGGGAAGAGGGTGCGGGAGAGCTGCTCCTGCGTGAGGCCGAAGAGGAAGTAGGTCTGGTCCTTGGTGTGATCGGCAGGGCGGGAGAGGATCCAGCGGTTGCGTATCGGGTCGAAGTGGTTGCGCGCGTAGTGGCCGGTGGCGATGCGGTCGGCTCCGATCTGGCGAGCGGTGATGAGGAGCTGATCGAACTTGAGGTGGTTGTTGCAGAGGGTGCAGGGAATGGGTGTGCGTCCGGCGAGGTACTCGCTGACGAATGGCTTGACGACGTCGGCTTCGAAGCGCTCCTGTTGGTTGACGACGTAGTAGGGAATACCCAGCTGCTCGGCTACGTGGCGGGCGTCATACACATCGTCGATGGAGCAGCAGCGGCCCTGCACGGACTCAGGCATGCCCTCGTGGCCGGCTAGGCGGCGCTGGTTCCAGAGCTGGAGGGTGAGGCCGACGATCTCGTGACCCTGCGAGCGCAGCAATGCGGCGACGGCGGACGAGTCGACTCCTCCGGACATAGCTACGGCGATGGTTTCTATCTGCGACATTGCTTGCTTATTTGATGATACCGGGATGTGGAAGGTGCTGATAAGCTGTCGTGCATGCCAAATTTTCGAGTAAAAAGTTTAACCACTTGTGTGTTGATTGCAGGGGCTTTATCGCTTTGGGGTCAGTCGGGCACGGTGTCGCCGGAAGCCGCTTTGTCACCGGCGACGAGCAGCCAGATTGATGATGCCGCCGCGAAGGTGCTAGCGGCTACCGGGGTTCCGAGTGCGTCGGTGGCGGTGGTGCGCGACGGGAAGATTGCGTTTGTGAAGGCCTATGGGAAGGCGAAGCTGGATCCTCCGGTCGCGGCTGATCCAGCGATGCAGTATTCGATTGGGTCGGTCAGCAAGCAGTTTACGGCAGCGGTGATTTTGTTCCTGGTGCAGGAAGGGAAGCTGACGTTGGACGATCCGGTGTCGAAGTTTCTGCCGGGGCTGACGCGCGCGAACGAGGTGACGGTGCGGCAGGTGCTGTCGATGACGTCGGGGTATCAGGACTTCTGGCCTGAAGACTATGTGATGTCGTCGATGATGAAGCCGACGACTCCGCAGCAGATTCTGGATGTGTGGGGAAAGAAGCCGCTGGACTTTGAACCGGGGACGCAGTGGCAGTATTCGAATACGAACTATGTGATCGCTGGACGGATTGCTGAGATTGTCGGGGGCAAGCCGCTGATAGATCAGTTGCAGGAACGAATCTTTCGGCCTTTGAAGATGACTCGAGTATTCAACTCGGATGCTAGTCGGCTACCCGCGAATGATCCGACGGGTTATTACCAGCATGCGCTGGGGCCGCTGCGTCCCGCTCCGCAGGAGGGAATGGGATGGATGTTTGCTGCGGGTGAGTTGGCAATGCCGGCCAGCGACTTGGCGCTCTGGAACATCAGCATGATGAATCGGTCGCTGCTGGCTCCGGCATCCTATGATGCGATGTTTACCGAGGTGAAGCTGAAGGACGGCACAGGCAGCGGGTACGGACTGGGCGTGTTCGTTGGAGAGCGAAATGGCCATCGTGTTGTGTTCCATGACGGCGAGGTGTCGGGGTTTGTCTCGGCGAATATGGTCCTGCCGGCGGATAAGGTTGCTGTGACGGTGCTGACCAATGAGGATGCTTCAAACGCGGCCGGCACACTGTCTCAGCAGATTGTGCCGCTGGTACTGGCTAATGCTTCGGCGGCTGCGGTTGATGACGCTGCGACAAAGGCTGCGGAGGCACGGGCGCTGGCGATCTTCGTTGGCTTGCAGGATGGCAAGGTTGACCGATCGCAGTTGACTCAGCTGGCCAGCGATTACTTTACGCAAGAGGCGCTGGACGACTTCGCTTCGAGTTTGAAGCCACTGGGAACGCCCACCAGCTTCAAGCAAGTGAGGACGGCGAAGCGGGGTGGGATGACATATCGGGCATTCACGGCTGAGTTCCCCGGCAAGTCATTGCGGGTGACGGTGTATGAAGAGCCCGATGGAAAGCTGGAACAGTATCTGGTGATTGCTCCGGGAAGCTGAGAAGGCTAGGGGTTCTTATCGGGTTCAGCGAGCAGTTCGCCCAGTCTGTCGAGACGGCGGTCCCATGTTGGGCGGCGATCGGCGATCCACTGTTGTGCTACAGCGAGGCCCGCGGATTCGACGCGGCAGGTGCGTACCCGCCCGGTCTTTTCGGTCTGGACCAAACCGCATTCCTCCAGCACCTGCAGATGCTGGACGACTGCGGCGAGGGTGATGTCGAGCGGCTGTGCCAGGCGGGAGACCGAGATAGGACCCTCGCTGAGCTTTTCCATGATGGCGCGGCGCGTAGGATCGCCGAGAGCGTGGAAGACACGGTCGATATCGGGTTTCTTTTTGGGCATCAGTCGATAGTGTTTCAGGTGTTGATCTGGTTTCGATCCCGTGGCTTCTGACGCCGCTCTTGGACTAGTGCGCGAGTTCTTTGGTCAGCTTGTCGAGCAGCTTCTCCCATCCTCCTTTGCGTCTCTCAGGGCCGTCGGAGCCCTCGAAGAACGCTCCCTGGTGGGTGCAGATGAGGTTCGTTCCTTTGTCGGTCGGCAGCAGCTCGATCGTGGCCAGAGCCGCCGAGATATGCTTGTCGCCCAGGCTCATGGTTGAGCTGAAGACGACGCGGCGGTTGGGCACGATGTCCTGATAGATGGTGTCGTTGGTACACACGACTCCCATGATGGGGGTGCCTTCACCAAAGCGTACTTTGGTATGTTCCTGGCCTCCGACGCGGAAGTCCATATCGAAGTGCTCTACCTCGTGGTGATCGCCTTCGATAAACCAGCGACGTTTTTGGACAGGGTCGACGAAGGCGGCAAATACGCGCTCGGGGGGAGCTGGATACGTGCGTTCGATGACGAAGGTGCTGTGGATTACGGATTGCTCGGCCATGATCTTTTTTCCTTCCTAACTTCCAGGGGAATTAGTTAAGTATCGACTTGAGTATTATCCAGGCCGCGTAAATTGTCAAGTGGATACTTAAGTATTTTTCGAAAGGGCGGAGAGGGACGAAAAAGGCCCATTGTTCTGCTTTGTTTACTGCATTGCGCCAGCGCCCAGGCTGAAGATCGGGAGATACAGTGCAATCAGAATCGTCACCACGACTACGCCCATCACGATCAAAATCATTGGCTCAATCAGGCTCATGGCTGCGGTAAGGTTCGTCTGCACATCTTCCTCAAAAAACTCCGCGACCGAATTCAACATCTGCGGCAGCGCGCCGGTGGATTCGCCCACCTCAATCATCTCGATCGCCAACTCCGGAAACACCTTCGTCTGCTCCAAGCTCGTCGCGAGACCCTTACCCTCGCGCACTGTCTCCACCGAAGCGAACACCGCATTGCCGATCTGCCGCGAATCGATCGACCGCGCTGCAGTCTCAAGCGAGGGCACCAGCGGCAAACCACCCGTCAGCAGCGTCGAGAGCGTCCGCGCAAACAACCCCACCTGATACTTCAGCCAGACATTCCCAAACAGCGGCAGGCTGATCCGAATCCGGTCAACCATGGTCGCCCCGGCATCCGTCTTGATCCACCGATAGAACAAAAATCCAACCAAAGCAGCCACCGTCGCGACATAGAACCCATAGTGCTGCGCGTTCCGTCCCAGGCCCAGCAGAAACACCGTCAGCCACGGCAGATTCGTCCCCAACTGCTCATAGAGCTTCGCAAACTGCGGCACAACAAACGTAATCAAAAAGATAAACATCCCAATCACCATCACGATCAGGAGTGCCGGATAGATCAGACTGGCCTTCAGCTTCTTCCGAAACGTCAGCGACACCCGCTGAAAGTCCAGATATCGCTGCAGCACTTCTTCCAGATTGCCCGATCGCTCCCCCGCCAGCAGCGTCGTCGTATACACCAGCGGAAACCCGCCCTGCGCCTCAAATGCCCCCGAGATCGACTCGCCCGTCTTCACTCGTGCTGCAACGTCCTCGAGCTGTCCGCGAAAGTGCGCCAGCTTCTGCCGCCGCGCCAGCAACTCCAGCGACCCCAGAATCGGCAATCCCGCTCGGATCAGCGTCAGAAACTGCTGGTTGAAGATCAGAAACGTCTCCAGCTTTACCTTCTTCTTGCCCGCGCCGCCCAGCACGCTCCGCGCCTTTACCGAGTAGACGTAATACCCCGCCTGCGTAAACCGCGCCCGCAGCTCCTCGGCCGTAGCCGCAGCATGAGTCTGCTCCTGCACCCGCCCCCGCTCATCCGCCAGCTTTACAACAAACTCATTCATAGCTTTCTAAGGCACCAATCCCAGCACAAGTAACTCCGTCCATCTTAGACGGTTCCCACCCCAGGATCGCCTCAAGCCACCACCACCTGATTCCTTCCCTTATCTTTAGCCCGATAGAGAGCCCGGTCCGCAATCGTCACCAACTCCATCGCGCGCTGCCCGTCCCGAGGCACCAGTGCCGCTACACCCACACTTACTGTCTGCACTCCCGCTGGGCTGCCCGGATGGGGCATCCGCATCTCCTCGACCGCTCGGCAGATCTCCTCCGCAGCCTGTTCCGCCCCCTCAATCCCTTCGCCCGGCAGAATTACGGCAAACTCCTCTCCGCCATACCGGGCTGCCGTTCCCACCCTGCCCTCAATGACCTCGGCGATTACTGCCGCGATGCAACGCAGGCACTCGTCGCCCCCAAGATGCCCGTATATGTCGTTATATCGCTTGAAAAGGTCAGCATCGAGCAGGAGCAGGGCAATCGGCTCACCGGCATCGGCTGCGTGTATCCACTCCTCTTCCAGCCGCAGATTGAAGGCCCGCCGATTGTCGAGACCCGTCAAGTCATCCGCATGAGCCAGCTTTCGGTAACGCGCCTCACTCTCCTCCAGTGAACCTTGCAATGCAGCCCGCTCCTCCAGCAGCGCCGCAACCGGGAACATAGTAAAGATCGCAACCGCAAGAAAGATCTGCACAACGACAATCCGATGCAGCATCATATGCTCGCCCGGAATCAGCATCAGCGGACCATGCCCCTTCACCGTCAGCGCAATCGACCCAAACGCCACCACAAAGATCGTAAGGATCGTCCCTGAAAATCCCAACCGAAATACCACCAGCAGCAACGCCGGATACAGGAAGAAGATCAACGGATCTTTATCGTGCGTGAAGACCAGTACTGTCACCACCGCCGGCACCAGCAGCACAATCAGCGTATGCGCCAACTGACCACGCCGCAGCACCGCAAAGAACCCCGGACGTTGCAGCATAAACACCAGAGGCCCCAGCAGAGCCAACCCCAGCATGTCGCCCAGATACCACGTGCGCCACATCTTCCACCACGGTCCGGCGTCATAGAACAGCAGCGTCCACGACGCTCCAAGCGCACTCGTAAGCGCCGCCGCCCCCACAACCGAGACCAGAAGAAACCCAATCAAAGGACGCCGCTTCGATAGGTTCAGTGGCCAGCCAAACCACCACGTAAGGACCAGACACGACGTAACCACCTCAACCGAGTTGGCCAGCGAAACCCCGATCGCTACTCGAAAAGGATCGCCATACACAACATCGGCCAGTGTATCCGCAATCAATCCCACAGCGAAGTAGGCCAGCCACCGCTTCCGAGGCTGCGTAATCACCAGCCCAAACAGAATTCCATTCGACAGCCAGATCGTCGCCACGCCGGCTGATTGCCGAGAGAGCATGATACCCAGCCACGAGCACGTAGCCAGCACCACAAACGAGACCGCCAGCCGCACACAAGATGCAACCGTCCACGTCTCCCGCGACCATGCCCCCTGCCAAAGAGAGGCTGCAAAGTCCCTCACATCTTCTCGCGGCCGAACCCACGCGTCTTCTTCCGAACAAACTCCCGAAGGCGCAGGCTGCAACGCGGCCACGGCCTCACGCACTCCAGCGTCCTCGCCTTTAGCAAGCCAATCGTTTCCCGTCGACGGCCCTCGTGGTAGCTGCGGCATCCTTGCTCACACTATTCTTTGAATGCAGCCAGTGTAGTCCGATCCTTACGTTAGGGGTTCTGAAAAGGTTTCCGTTTGAAGGGATGCGAATCAGCCGGTATACAAATGGCTAACTCATTTCTTTGTACCGTCCGTCCGGTCCAATCGAAACCTTTCCACCGTGATAATAGACATCTCCCGGCAGGTAACTGCATATCCAAAGCGCCCCGCCGAGCAGGTCACGCAATGGATAGATCGCCGTCTGCCGTATCCACCTCAGCTCACCCAATAGTCGAAGCATCACCCCAGCCTGCAGCCACCGGTTGACACAACTCCCCAACAGCAGGACCAGCCCAGTCCCCGGATGTCCCGCCAGCATGCCCCAAACCAGCCCCAGCAGTCCAAACGGCATACTGAACGTCAGCCCCGTCCCCAGGTGTCCCCACGGACGCGACCGCCGCGTACTTTGCATCCACCGCAGCTGATTCCGAAACGACAGCACAAAAGTCGTCTCCGGCACCATCAGCCGAATCACCTGCGGCGAAATCATCACACCCCGTCCCTGTTCCGCCAACCGCTTGCCCAGCACATAGTCTTCCGCCTGATACTGCCCCAGGTCCGCGTACCCACCCGCGTCATAAAAGGCCTGTCGCTGTAGCACCATAATCACACCCAACGCGAACTTCGTTCCACCCTCCACCATGTCTGCGACCAGTACGCCCGAGCCCATCTCGACGCTCTTGCCGACAGCATCCAGTTCTGTCGCCAGATTCGAAACATTCGCTGTCCCCAGATACAAGCACCATGTCAGCTCCAGCTTCGAATCGGCCAAAGGCTGCACGGCGCGTCGCAGAAAATCCTTCTCCACGCGCGCGTCCGCATCCGCAGTCACCAGAAGCTCATGCTGCGCCGCCTCCGACATCACGCCCAACGAATACATCTTTGCGTTCGGATACTCCGGCTCTCCGCAGGCGATATACCGCGCCTTCACCTCTGGATAGCGCTCCCCCACTCGTCGCGCTAATCGCAAGCCTTCATCCGTCTCGTGCCGGGCACAGAAGATCAACTCAAACTCCGGATACTCCTGCTCAAAGAATGTCTCAAGGCTGCGCTCAAGTCCCGGCTCAATTCCATGCAACGGTTTAAGCACGCTAACGGGTGGCAGAAACTCCCGCGCATGATCCCCGCGTCGCCGCCTCCAGCCAAACCGCAGAGCCGCCACCACCACCATCAGGCAATAGATCGCCGACGTGACCGAGCCGACCACCGCAATCCAGAATAAAATCCGAAGAAACAAACTCATCTCATCCTTGAACGCCCATCCCGGCTGGAAATCAGTGAAAACGGGCAGTCTCCAAGTTTATCGCAGCAGAAATGCCAGTTCGTACCGGCGCCCATTCGCGCTCATCCGTAGTCGCTTCCACCACCTCGATCCAGCGCTACTTCTTCTTCACAATCTTCACCGGAACGACAATCGGCCGCCGCAAAGGAACCAGACCTGGCTCCTGCGCCTGATGCTGCTGCATCCGCGTCAGCATCTCAGTCCGCACATAGTCCACGAACCCCTGCATCTGCCGGTTCATCTCTTCCATACGCTCCCGCATCTGCAGCACAATCGCAATCCCCGCGATATTCACCCCAAGATCGCGTGCCAGATTCAAAATAAACTCCAGCCGTTCCAGATCCTCGTCCGTATACAGCCGCGTATTGCCCTCACTCCGCGAAGGCAGCAGTAAACCCTCTCGTTCATATAGCCTCAACGTCTGCGGATGAATCTGATACATCTCCGCCACCGCCGAGATCATATAGGCACCCTTATTCTTCCGCTTCGTCGCCATAACCCAACCTTCTACTGCTTTTTACCGAAGTCTAGCTCTTCCCAGCACTGACAAGTCAAACAAATCATTCTCCATGCTGTCACCTTGATTACACCTTGGTAAACAACTCTTCCCGCGGATCCTCGGGATTCAACTTCGCCAACTCCCGCAGAATCTCCTTACTACGCTCATCCTGCACCTTCGGCACCACGACCTTGACCTCAACAATCTGGTCGCCGCGCTTACCTTCATGCGCCGCGCTCGGGACGCCCTTCTCCCGCAGTCGCAACTTCTGTCCCGACTGCGTACCCGGCGGAACCCTCAACTGCGTCCGGCCCCCGCCCTCGTGCGTATCGATCGTCGGCACGTCGATCTTCGCTCCCAGCGCGGCTTCTAAAATTGCAACCGGAACCGTTACATAAATATCATCGCCGCTCCGTGTAAACACCGGATGCGTCCCCGCCTTGATAATCAAATACAGATCGCCCGGCGCCCCGCCATTCACACCCGCATTGCCTTTGCCCGCCAGCCGAATCCGCTGCCCATCGCGAGTCCCCGGCTTGATCCGGAACTCAAGCTGCTCCTTCTTCGTCACCACACCCGCGCCATCGCACGTCGGGCAGCTATTCTGCACCTTGCCCGAACCGCCGCACCGAGGGCACTGGATATTGAACTTCATCCGCCCGCCCATCTGCGTCACCTGCCCCGAGCCGTGGCACTCAGGACACTCCACACTGCCGCCCGTCGTCGACTTCCCCTTGCACGTCGGGCATACCTCTTGCCGCTGAATCTCCAGCCGCGTCACGCCGCCGCGCACCGCCGTCCAGAAGTCCACACTGACCTGGTACTCAAGATCGGTTCCCGGCTGAGGCCCACGGGCCCCACGGTTCCCCGTAAACATTCCGCTGAAGATATCCCGGAAGCTCCCGCCAAATCCCCCACTCGCCTCCTGCTGATGAGTACCGCCGCCCTGAAAGTCCGAAAAATCAAACCCTTCAAAGTCGAACGGAACCTCCTGCGCACCACCACGTCCGGCCGCATGCGCTCCGCCGCCGTAGCCGCCACCCGGAAACCCTCCGCCCGCATAACCCCCGCGAGCCGCAGCCTCCGCCGCAGCCGCATCGATATTGTCCGAGTAGAACCCGAACTGGTCATAGACCTTCCGCTTCTTGTCATCACTCAGAACATCGTTCGCCTCGGAAATCTCCTTGAACTTCTCCTCCGCCTTCTTGTCCCCGGGATTCACGTCCGGGTGATACTTACGCGCAGCCTTCCTGAACGCCTTCCGAATCTCATCCGCCGTGGCTGTCTTCTTCACGCCCAGCGTGCCGTAATAATCCTTTGTCTTAGTAGTCGCCATAACCTTCCTCTACGCAGTCTTTGACAATTTCAATGCGCCAGTCTTCTTATCTCGCGGCGCGGGCTTCACGCTTTCTCGGATCATCCGGTCCTTCGCATCCCGCGCCATCTCCAGGTCATAGTGGCTCTGAATATTCATCCAGAACTCTGGCGTCATCCGAAAATATCTTGCCAACCGCAGCGCGGTATCAGCCGTAATCCCACGCCGCTCATTCACAATCTCCGATACCCTCGTCACCGGCACTCGAATAGCCAGCGCCAGCGCATTCGCGCTCAGGCCCATTGGCACAAGAAACTCTTCGCGCAGCATCTCCCCCGGATGAATCGGCGGCAATCGATGGCCATACGTTCGCGAAACACTCTTCCGCCTTCGCACTCCGCCTCCGGAGCTAGTGATAGTCGGCAATTTCGATGTCGTAGGCATAAGGCTCTCTCCAAACAAAACAAATTCGATATTGATCGTTGACCCGCACGCTATGTTGCCCCTTTCGATCTCCTCGCAACGTCTCCAGCCGGCTACCTGGAGGATTGGTCAAATCAGCAAGCACTCGCGCACCATGAAGCATCAGTAGCTTTCTTAAAATTGCCTTCTGCAGCAATCCATAACGGGCGGCTCGGCTGCCGGTTGAATGTCTTCTCCGCTTCACCATCCGCAAAGCTGCCAATCATGCATCGAGCCTATCACGCTCAGCGTTATACGTTACCCGTTACACTGCCTGACACACCGGACACCAGAACAACTTCCGACCCGCCATCTCCTTCTTCAAAACATCAGTCCCACAAACAAAGCAAGGCCGCCCATTCCTCCGATACACATAATGAGCCTCCTCCTTCAAAGCCTGCCCCGTCTTATGCGGCCGATCCGCAGGCTTCGTCGTAACAATCCTG
>DATDHL010000289.1:0-3445 GCA_036521575.1 Edaphobacter sp.
GATTGGTTGGGGTGATGGGGGTTGCTGAGGGGGTGGCGAGGCCGATGAATTCGGTGACGGAGTTGTAGGTGAAGTTGGTGATCCAGATGTTTCCGGAGCCGTCGATGGCGATGCCTCGGGGACCGCTAATGCTGTCGGCTGTGTAGCCGGTGGCGGGGGTGATCGGCGCGCCGGCGGACGAGAAAGCTGAGATGGAGTTGTTGTTGCGGTTGGCGATCCAGACTCGGTTGGCGCCGTCGATGGCGATGCCGGATGGGGCGCTGAGGCCTCCGCCAGTGTATCCGCCGGTGGGCGAGATGGGCTTGCCGGTTTTGTCGGATTCGCCGAGGGCGTTGCTTTTGTTGCCGACGAACCAGACGTTGTCGGAGGAGTCGATGGCCACAGGGGTGAGCTCGTTGGAGGCAGTGGCGGAGGTGGCTGACTCGGTGAACTGGCTGGCGGATGAGGGTGGGCTCAGGCGGTAGAGGGCTCGGTTGAGGCCGAGGGTCCAGGCGTGGCCGGTGGAGTCGATGGCGATACCGGAGTCGTAGGCGTTCATGGGGAACTGGGCTACGGTTGCGCCGCTGGAGCTGAGGGTCAGGGTGCGGGAGGCGCCGGAGATCCAGGCGTTCTGGGCGGAGTCGAAGGCAAGGAAGAAGCAGGCTAGGCCGCAAGGGTAGGGGGTGGAGGTGATGGGGGTGCCAAAGGAAGAGAAGCGGGAGATGGTGGAGGCTCCGAGGGGGGCGAAGTTGACGATCCACGGGTTGTCGGAGGAGTCGATGGCGACGGAGAAGGGCTGGTTGAGGCCTCCGCCGGTGAATCCGGACTGGTTGGAGAGGATGTTGCCGAGGGGATCGAACTTGGTGAGGGTGTTGCTGGCGTAGGCGGGGACCCAGAGGTTGCCGCCTGAGTCGATGGCCGGGAAGTAGGGGCCGGCCATGTTATCGGCGAAGAAGGTAAGGGCAAGAGTCCAATCGTTGGGTGCGGTGGTGAGGGTGGGTTGGTAGATGGGAGTGCTGCCAATGAGGGCAAAGAGCGCGGCGGAGTTGGCGGCAGGATTGTGGGCGATGTTGAGGACGGCGGTGGCGGTGTCGGTGGGGGCGAAGCCGTTGCTGTCGCGGGCGTTGGAGAAGAGGGTCGAGCAAGGGTTGGAGGATCCGGTCGAGTTGACACAGGGAACGATGAGATTGGCGAGGGCGTTAATTTTGGCCTGAGGGATGACTCCGTTGCCCTGGAGGTTTTGCGAGAGAGCCTGGCTGGTGGTGACGTCGAAGAGATTATTGACGGTGGCAAAGGCATTGGCGAGGCCCTGCTGGGATGCCTGGGTAGGGGCGGAGCTGACGTGGGTGATGTCGCTCATGAAGCCGGCAAGGGCGTAGATACCGGTGACGGTGGAGACTTCGTTGATATTGATGAAGGGGGTGATCTCGCCGATGTTGCCGTCGGAGGGGCAGGGTCCGAGGACGAAGATCAGTGAGATGGCATCGTTATTGGATTCGCCCGCCAGGCCTGGATTGCCGGTGGTGGAGAGGAGATAAAGGAGTTGGCCGGAGGAGCAGGAGTAGTTGGTGTGGTTGAGTCTGAAACCTCCGGTGGCGTCGGTGAGGAAGTAGGTTCCGCGGGAGTCGGTTGCGGTGGTGGGAGCGGAGGGTTTGATGAGCGAGATGCTGGGTGCTCGGTAGCCGATGTTGTTGGCGGCGAAGAGATAGACGTGAGCGTTGCCCACGGGCTGCAGGCCGCCGTGGGTTCTGCCCTCGATATCAGCCGATTGGCTCGATGCGGCAGGGGCGGCGGTTTGGGAGATGGGGCTTCCGCAACTGCTGAGGAGTAAGGGTAGGGCGAGTGTGGGGAGCAGGAGTTTCAAGGGTAAGTGATTGTTTTTGATTGAATTAGTGAGCGATATGTTTGGGGAACTTTGGGGTAAGAATAGCTAAAAGTGGGGTTGAGGTCTGTCCCACAATGGAGGGATGGATATATGAGTGTATTGTTATCAGATAATATGCATCCGTTGGTCTAAAACTGTGTCTTATCTGTAGCACGGTCGGTATTGATTCTGCGGCCGATAAGCCTAAGCAGGTGGAAGCTTCCGCGGCCTAAGTTTTTTGTCTCTGGTTTTTGGAGCGAGCGGGAGACTAACCGGTCTCCCGCTTTTTTGTATCGAAGATGAAGGATTAGGATTTCTCGACGGAATCCGGTGATTTTTGATGGTCAGATGGTGGTTAAAGAGAGGTAAAGCATGGCTATTAAGTGGGAAAAGTTGACAGTTAAATCGCAGGAGGCGGTTCAGGCGGCGCAGGGTCATGCCGCCGAAAACGGGAATCCGGAGGTGTTGCCGCTGCACCTGATGGCGGCGCTGCTGGAGGATCGGGATGGCGTGGTGATTCCGGTGCTCGAGAAGGTAGGGGTGCCGGTGGAGCAGTTGCTGAGTGGGGTGAACTCGGCAATTGAGAAGCTGCCGAAGGTGCAGGGTGGGACTCAGCCGGGGCTTGCGTCTGCATTCCAGAAGGTTTTGGAGCAGGGTTTTAAGGAAGCGGACAACTTCAAGGATGACTACGTTTCGACGGAGCATCTGTTGTTGGCGCTGGCGAGGGCGAAGGGCGATCCGGTGCAGAGTGCGCTGGCGGCTCTGGGGGCGACGCATGAGTCGATCCTGAAGGCGCTGGCCGAGGTGCGTGGGTCGCAACGGGTAACGGACCAGAATCCTGAGGGCAAGTTCCAGGCGCTGGAGAAGTATGCGAAGGATCTTACGGAGCTGGCCCGAAAAGGAAAACTGGATCCGGTGATTGGGAGGGACGAGGAGATTCGGCGCGTGGTGCAGGTGCTGGCGCGCAGGACGAAAAACAATCCTGTGCTGATTGGTGAGCCGGGTGTTGGTAAGACCGCGATTGTGGAGGGGCTGGCACGCAGGATCTTTCTGGGGGACGTTCCGGACATCCTGAAGAACAAGCGTGTGTGTGCTTTGGATCTGGCTTCGATGGTAGCGGGTGCGAAGTTTCGCGGTGAGTTTGAAGAGCGGTTGAAGGCTGTGCTGAAGGAGATTGAAGACTCGAACGGCGAGATTATTTTGTTCATCGATGAGTTACATACTCTTGTCGGCGCTGGTGCTGCCGAGGGCGCGATGGATGCCAGCAATATGCTTAAGCCGGCACTGGCTCGTGGCGGTTTGCGTGCCATTGGCGCGACGACGCTGAATGAGTATCGCAAGTACATCGAGAAGGATGCAGCGCTGGAGCGGCGTTTTCAGGTGGTGTATGTCGGCGAGCCGAATGTCGAGGACACGGTTGCGATTCTGCGCGGGCTGAAGGAGAAGTATGAGGCTCACCACAAGGTGAGGATCAAGGACTCGGCGATTGTGGCGGCGGCTACGCTCAGCCACCGTTACATATCGGATCGGTTCCTGCCCGATAAGGCGATTGACCTTGTGGATGAGGCTGCGGCTGCATTGGCGATCCAGATTGGCAGTGTG
>DATDHL010000290.1:0-8561 GCA_036521575.1 Edaphobacter sp.
GGAGAGTGTGAAAGTTGCAGCATGAACCGGGTAGTGATGGTCAGGGGACGAAGCGGAGGTAGAGGAGGTAGCAGAGGGCCGCGCCCACGACGGCGAGGATGAGGCCCGAGGTCCGGCGTTTGTAGACGAAGAAGAGGAGCAGAAGGCCGCTGAGGGAGACGAGGGTGAGGAGGATGGCGGAGGCGTCGATGAGACCGGACCATACCTTGCCGGCGTCGCGGCCTTTGTGGAGATCGTTGATGACTGCGATGAAGCCGTTGCTTACTTCGATGATGTCGTAACGGTTGGTGTCGCGGTCGATGAAGATATCGGCGGTGTAGCCGGGAGCTCTGAAGGAGACGGAGATCTGGTTGTCTTCGGTGCGGAAGTCGGAGACGGCGCCGTGTAGTTTGTTGGCCGAGCGCAGGTGTTCGACGATCTCGAGCTTTGCGGGTTCGGCGTTGTTGGTGGGGCGGAGCCAGGAGTGGGGCATCTGGCCGGTGGTCCGGACGGTCTTTTCGGTGTTGGGAAACCACTCGGTGTGGTTGAGGGTGAGGCCGGTGACGGAGAAGAAGAGGACGATGGCGAAGGAGACCATCGAGAGATAGATGTGCAGCCAGCGCGTGACTACGGCTGTCTTTCGGCGCAGATGCGCGCGGAAGGCGATGGGCTTCGCGTCGGAAGGCTTCTTCTCCGGGGTAGCGGGCCTAGTTGTGCTTACCGTAGTCAACTGAGGCGCTCGCGATTTCTTTGTTGCCGGTGGGTTTGAACTGAGCGGGGGTCTTGCCGTCCCAGTTGATCTCCTGACGGATGAGGCCGTAGGTGCCGTGCTCGCGGGCGGCCTCGATAAAGATGGTGTACTTGCCGGGCTTTACTGGCTTGCTTGCGTTGTCCTTGCCGTCCCAATGGAGCGTGTATTTGCCGGGGGAGCGGGTGGCGGAGGAGATGGTGGTGGAGATATCTGTGCCTTCGGCGAGGTTGCGAACCTGGTCGGCGTGATACCAGGATTTGAGATCGGGGAGCCAGCGGGGCTTCTGGAACCAGAGGGCGAGGGTGCGGACGGGGAAGTGATCGGCGTCCTCGACCCAGACGGCGACGTAGGGGCGGCGGTAACGAGGGTCGTCGATACGGGCTAGCTCGAGGTTGATGAGGAGGTCGAGCGAAGGCGCGGCCTGCTTTGCCGGAACGTAGGCTGCGGATTGGAGGCGGGGAAGCTCTCGGGAAGACCAGTTGGGACTGGTGAAGGTGCGACCGTCGCGGAGGATGAGGAGGTAGTCGACGCCGGGAAGGGATGCGGCTAGCTTGCGGCTCTGCGAGGGCGACATCACGGAGAAGGCTGTGGCGAGGGCGCCAGCAGTTGCGGGGTCGGACGAGATGACGGTGGAGGAGAGGACGGACTCGGCGGGTTGCGCGGTGCGCGGGTCGATGATGTGAGAGAAGTGGGTGCCGTGGATGTCGAAGCCTCGACGATAGTCTCCGCTGGTGGCGATGGTGCGGTTGGAGAGGCGCAGGAGATCGATGGGAGCGTCGTTTTCGGCGGAGGAGCATGGGTCGGTGATGGCGACGCGCTCGGTGATGTTGCCGCGGAGGACGATGTCGCCGCCGATGTTGATGAGGACGCCGGTGGCTCCTGCGGCGAGGGCAGCGTCGGCGGCGTGGCCGGAGATGTAGCTCTTGACGAAGGAGTTGAGGGCTATGGGAGCGTCATCGAGGTGAGTGGCGGTCTGGTGGATGGGGTCGAGGGACCAGTGCGGATGTTGCATGCTATCGACGGCCTTGCGGAGTTCGGCGTCGGAGGGTTCGCGGTTTTCGACTGCGGCGAGTTTCCAGGCGCGGACGGCGGTTTCGGCGGAGGCGTCGAGGGCACCGCCGGTCTGCTGACGCCATTGGTCGAAGAGGCTGAGGACCTGGAAGAGCTCGGGGGAGACGTGGACGGGTGTGTTGTGGGTGCGGGTCCAGCGGGAGAACTCACTGGTGGAAGACCATGCGCTGAGGATGCTGTTTTCGCGGTCGATTTCGGAGAGGACCGCGGCTTCGGCTTTGGCGGCCTGGGCGTTGCCAGAGGCGCGGAGCTTGAGCTCCATCGAGGTGCCGAGGACGTTTTCGTGGTGGAAGACGTGGACGGTCGAGGGCGATTGCGCGGAGGCCGAGGCGAGCGCAAGAGAGAAGCAGAGTGTAGCCGAGGCTTTCAAAAGATTCATGATTAGGGGCGCGGTCCTTGTGGGTTTGGGCCTTGGGTATTGCTGGCTTCGGGCTTACGAGGCTGCTGCGGCATGGATGCGAAGTAGGCGGTGAGCTCTTCCTCGGTAAGGACGCCGTCGTGGTTGGTGTCGATGGCTTCAAATTGTTGTTGGACGCGGTCGGGGGCTTCGGGTTTGGTGATCTTGCCGTCTTTGTTGGTGTCCCATTCGTCGAGCATGTGTTTGGCGCGGTCGTTGGGGCTCATTTGACGGGGGTGAAGTTCGGCAGCGGAGAGCTCACCATCGCCGTCTTTGTCGAGTGACTTGAGCGATGTGGGCGCGGCGGCGATCTCGGCGGCGGAGAGGACGCCATCGTGATCGGTGTCGATAGCGCTGAGGATGGGATCCATTCGGGTGGCGTCGCCTGTGCGCTGGACGCGGCCGTTGGGGCCGGTTTGGCTGGAGGCGGAGGCGCGGATTTCGTCGGAGGTGAGTTTGCCGTCGTGGTTGGCGTCGGCTCGGGCGAAGAGGCCCTGGAGACGGTCGGGAACTTCGTCCTTGGTGAGGACGCCGTCGCCGTTTTTATCGAGTGCCATGAGACGGTTTACGGTTTCGTCGGGCTTGTTGGCGGCGGGGTCGGACTGGCTGGGGAGATATTCGAGGGAGGTGAGCTGGCCGTCGTGGTCGATGTCGAGGGTGAGGAGGCTGGCGCTGGCGGCTGCGATTTCGGCGGCAGATAGTTTGCCGTCATGGTCGGTGTCGATGGCAAGTAGAACTGGTCGTGGCTGCGGAGCTCCGGGGCCTTGCGCGAAGGCAGGGAGAGAGAGGATCAGCAGAGAAAGGAACAAGTGCCTGCTTTGCATTTGGCCGCCTGATGGATTGAGGACAAATTTAGTCCTATATCCTTTATAGGACAAGATTGGTCGCATATCAAGCGGCAAGGTGATTTAAGTGGCTAGGTAGAGAGGCTCGGTAATCCAGGAATGGCGCACTTGCACGGACTTTTTTGAAGTATATAGATGGGCGCTGATTACGAGCACGATGGCGCACCTGCCGCTGTTTCGAGCGGTATGAGGTGCGACGTATCGTTGCGGCTTTAGTGGGTTGGCGTTAAGCGGAAGACTCGGGAGGCATGGGAGTCGAGGGTGAAGTCGAGCTCTTCGGGTGGAGTGGGGACTTCGGTGTTGGTGATGAGGTCGGTTAGTTTGGGTGGGTGGGCGGCGAAGTGGGTGTCGCGGAGGGCGTCGATCTCGCGCCAGTTGAATTTTAGAGGGGCGGCGTCGGGGCCGAGGTTGAAGAGAGAGAGAATGGCGGAGCCGTCGGGGTTGATGGTGATCCAGGCTTGCTGGATTTGTTTGCGGAGGCTCTGGATGTCGAGCGGGGTGGCGGGGATGCCGGCTTGATTGATGGCGATGAGGTTGCGATTGGTGATGATGGTGAGGTCGGCGGGATCCATGTGGGTGAGGTCGGTGCCGAGGTAGAGCGGGGCGCAGGAGATGGCCCAGAGGGTGAACATGGTCTGGCGTTCGGCGGGAGTGATGCCGTCTTTGTCGCCGTTGCCCAGTTCGAGGGAGTCGAAGTCGTTCCAGCCGCCTTCGCCGCCGTTGCCTGCGGGGCCGGCGTAGCGGATCCAGGGGCGGACGTCGGCGAAGCGCTCGGAGACTTTGGACCAGATGGTGAGGTTGCCTTTGATGGCGGGGTCGGTGCTGCGGCCGCAAGGGTAGCACTCGACGTCGTTTTCGATGCGCCAGCCGTTGGAGGTTGCTCGCCAGAGGGGGGCCTGGTCAATTGAGAGCCAGTTGGAGAGCTCGAGCCAGATTGGGCGCTTGGAGCGGGCGATGGCAGCGTGCCATTGGCGGAGTTCTTCGCGGTTGTCGGCGGGGAGGTTGCCTCCGCCGGGGCCTACGAAGTCGAGTTTGACGAAGTCAACCTTCCAGCGGGCGAACTGCTGGACGATGGAGTTGATGTAGGCTCGGGCGGCGGGTTTGGTGAAGTCGATGCGGTAGGAGCCCTTGTGCGTGCTGCCGGGCTGGGTGGTGTCGGTGATGTCGTGGATGTGGGTGGTGGTGCCTTCGATGATGGGGTTGAGGTCGTAGAGCTTCTGGTCGACGCCGGGGTTGAGGTAGATGCCGAAGAGAAGGCCTCGGGAGTGGAGGTATTGGCCGAGGCCGTCCATGCCGCTGGGGAAGGTGGTGAGGTTGGGCTTGGGGACGCCGTGGTCGTCGTAGCCGTCGGTCCAGCCGGCGTCGAGGTTGATGTAGCGGTAGCCGTACTCGGGGAGGTGAGCGGCGAAGAGTGCGTCGACCTGGGCTTTAACTTTTTCTTCGGTGGGCTTGCCGCGTAGGAAGGACCAGGTGCTCCAGCCCATGTAGGGTTTCTGGGCGAATTTGGTTGGGGTTTGGGCGGGGGCAGAGAGAGGCAGAAGGAGGGCCAGGGCGAGGAGCGTGCGCATGCAGGGAATGATAGCTCATGGGTGGGTGGTTTGGCTTTTGGGGGTGAAAGATTGTATGCAGGGGTGAAAGTTTGGGTGTCGCGCATTTGAGGTGGAAAAGCGGGTTTCTCCGCTCCGGTCGAAATGACAATTTTGTGGTGGGGTGAAGGAACTGCAACGGCAAAGCAAAAGCAAAATACAGGGATTCTTCGCTGCGCTCAGAATGACGAGCAAAAGCAACGGCAAAAGCAGATCCCTACGGGGTGATAACCAAAAGGGCAACTGCGACTACAACGACAACTGCAATGGCAAGTGCGCTTTTGCGGCGCTTCTTAGAAGTGGCGGAGGTTGTCGGAGTGGGGCTTGTAGTCGGGGTCTCCGGGGAAGGTGTCTATGGCGTTTTTTTCGAGGGAGCGGCTAACTATATCGCGGGAGCCCAGGCCTACGGCGAGGGAGAGGGTGAGGACGATGCCTCCGAAGAGGATGCCGAAGGCAAGAGCGACTATGGTTCCGCCGATCTGGAGATGGTCGAGGACCATGGCGGCGGTGAGGACGAGGACCAGCCATTTGACGCCGAGGGAGAGGAAGCGGGCGTACTGGAGGCGGGCGTTGACGGCTCCGATGAGGACGGAGCGGGCGAGGAAGCGGGCGACGATGTTGCCGGCGATGAGGAGAAGGATGGCTCCGACGGAGTGGGTGAGGTAGGGGAGCAGTAAGGTCGCCATCTGCGAGTTGCCTTCGTAGGCGGCGTCGAAGGCGGTGATGCCGATGAGGAAGCCGAGGACGACGCAGGCCCAGAAGGCGGCTCGGGCGACGAGGGCTGTGGGGCTATGGGAGGAGGTCCACTCGGAGAGAGGGATGGCGGGGTTGCGGGCGAGGCGCTCGTCGAAGCGAGCAGCGATGAGGAGGCGACGTAGAAGGGCGGCGATGCCGGCTCCGATGGCGGTGAGGAGGAGGACGGCGAGGAGAAGGGCGAGCACACCGGGGAGGAAGTTGGCGAGGGTGACGAGTGCTCGGTGAGCGGATTGGCTAAGAGCGAGTTCGACTTGTTGCCACATGGGGTCGTTCTCCTTAGATGCTGATTGGCGGGTCAGCGGTTAGCAAGTCAGCAAGTCAGCGGGTAAACGAAAGATTCGTAAGGTCTTCAGGTCTTTATGGGTTGAAACGGTCGGGCCAGCGCCAGCGTGAGACGAAGTAGGGTTTGTCGTTTTCGAAGGTGGAAGCTATGTCTTCGATGTGTCGTTCGGGAATGATGGTGCCCTGGGCTACGAGAGTGAGGTGTGAGGCGACCCACGCGAGGTAGAGCGGCGTGAGTGCTCCGAGTAGGTGGCCTCGGTTGATGGTGCGGAGGCGGTAGGCGAGGATGAAGTCGTAGACGATGCGCGCCCAGAGGGAGTCGGGCATGCGGAAAGTGCTGGGCGGCATGAGGGAGAGCTTTTTGAGGCCGAGGAGGGCGTTGGGTGGAAGGACGAGGGCCCATATCTCGTGGAGGTTGGTGTAGGCGAGGTGGAAGGCTTCGAGCATGGGGGTGACGTCGGTGGGGCCGTCGGTGGGTGCAGGGGTGTGGGGAAAGGAGCGGAGCGGTGAGAGGGCTCGGCCGCGCTGCCAGAAGGTGGCTTTGGCGTCGATGTCGCTGAAGAGGGAGCCGACGATCTGGGAGAAGATTTCGTTGAGGTCGGTGGAGGCGGGTTGGGGGAGGGTGCGGGGGCCGGCGTTGGTTTCGGCGATGGTGAAGAGGGCGGTTGCGGCTTCGGAGACGGGCCAGATGATGGCGTCGGGTTGACCGGTGGCGACGAGGCGGTCGGCGGCGGCGGCGAGTCGCTCGGCCATGCGGAGGGAGAGGCCGAGGTCGTTGGCGAGGGGAAAGCGAGGTTGAGTGCAGAAGAGGGCGCGGGTGACGGGGTAGAGAATTGCGGAGTTCACGAGGCCTTCGTGCGGGCCGAGTCGGTAGTGGGCGACGGCGAGATCGGCGGTACGGGCGGCGACGGCAAGGGAGTGGATGGCTTCGGGGTGGAGGGTTTGGGCTTCGGCACCGAGGAGGAGGCAGGTGGTGGCGCTGTTCTCCTGGGCGAGGCGGAAAGTGTTGCGGTAGTCGTCGGCGGTGAGGACCCAGGGGGTGGTGGAAGGGGCGGTGGAGGTGTAGGGGACCAGCTGGAGAGGGCTTCCGGAGGAGAGTTGGGGGGCCGAGTTGTTGGGTATGGCTACGAGGATGTTCTGGATGGGGAAGGCGAGGGCGAGGTTGGCGATGGCGGTTTCGAGGGCATCATCGGGCAGGGGAGCGAGGCTGACCAGGAGGTTACCGGGGTCGGGAGGGGCGGTCGCGGCGGTGATGTTGGCTTGCGTGGATGCCATCGTGCTTTTGGGTTTCCTGGGTCGTGGTTGGATGATTAGACGATGTAGGGGTAATTAAAAGTCGATTCTGCGGAAAGATTCCCTCGGCGGCTAAAGCCGCATTCCTCGAAATTCACATATGGCGCGGCTGAAGCCGCGCCCCTTCAAAACAACCCCTCGTTCATAATGACTTTTCCAGAAGTCTCTGTGGGTGCTGTGGAGTGAGATGCGGATTTGTGGCTCGACAGCGATGGCGTTGGCCGGTGGAAGGGTTGTCATAGCGGGTTCGGGGGGCGGGTGGAGGCGTCGAGGGTGAGCTGGTCCAGGGTTGGTTCTTCGTCTGGGATGGATGTGTAGGCGTCGATGGAGTTGCGGGGTTGGGGGGCTGATTGCAGTTCGAGCCAGAAGAAGGAGTAGGGCGCGAGGGTGAGAGGGTAGGGGGACGGGGTGATGGTGGGGAAGGGGACGTACCCGAGCATCTCGACGGGGACCAAGCCGGCGAATTCGGCGAGGTCGAGGGAGACGGGCTGGGCGAAGCGAGAGAGGTTGGCGACGCAGAGGACGATCTCGGTGCCGGGGGAGGAGAGGTCGCGAACGTTGGCTGCGGTGTCTTCGCGGGAGCGGGAGGTGGGGTCGTAGTGGCGGATGTAGGCGAGGACCTTGCGGTTGTCGGGGTTGACGAACTCGAGGGAGCCTCGGCCGAAGACGCGGAAGAGCTTGCGCAGGGCGATCATGTTGCGGCTCCAGTGGAGGAGCGAGGATTGATCGCTGAGCTGGGCTTCGACGTTGACGGCCTGGTAGCCGAAGATGGGGTCCATGACGACGGGGAAGCAGAGGCGGGCGGGGTTTCCGGTGGAGAAGCCGGCGTTACGGTCGGAGCTCCACTGCATGGGAGTGCGGACGGCGTTGCGGTCGCCGAGGTAAATGTTGTCACCCATGGCGATCTCGTCGCCGTAGTAGAGGATGGGGGTGCCGGGGAAGCTAAGGAGGAGAGAGTTGAGGAGCTGAATTCGCTGCCGGTTGTTGTCGAGGAGAGGGGCGAGGCGGCGCCGGATGCCGGAGTTGACGCGCATGCGAGGGTCGGTGGAGTAGGCGAAGTACATGTAGTCGCGCTCGTCGGAGGTGACCATCTCGAGGGTTAGTTCGTCGTGATTGCGTAGGAAGAGGCCCCACTGGCAGGAGTCGGGGATGGCGGGGGTCTGGGCGATGATGTCGGTGATGGGGAGACGGTCTTCCTGCCGGAGGGCCATGTAGATGCGCGGCATGAGGGGAAAGTGGAAGGCCATGTTGCACTCGTCGCCGTCGCCGAAGTAAGGGCGGACGTCGGCTGGCCACTGGTTGGCTTCGGCGAGGATGAAACGGTTGGTGTATTCGGTGTCGATGGCGGCGCGGATGGTTTTGATGATGTGGTGGGTTTCGGGGAGGCTCTCGCAGGCGGTGCCGTCGCGCTCGACGAGGTAGGGAACGGCGTCCAGGCGGAAGGCGTCGACGCCGAGGTCGAGCCAGAAGCGCATGGCTTTGAGGACTTCTGCGAGGACGGCGGGGTTGTCGAAGTTGAGGTCGGGCTGGTGGTGGAAGAAGCGGTGCCAGTAGAAGGCCTGCGCGGTGTCGTCCCAGGTCCAGTTGGATTTTTCGGTGTC
>DATDHL010000291.1:0-3657 GCA_036521575.1 Edaphobacter sp.
GAGATGCGAAATCAAGCCTTACCCGCGAAACAAATCTTCATCCCGCTCATAAGCCCGCCAAAGCTCGAGATACCCCACCAGCCGCGCCACATGGAAGAAGTCCGAAGCCACCAGATAAAACACAGTCACACCCGCCCACCAAACCATCAAAAACTCTGGCGTCGTCACACTCTCAAACGGCAGCGGAGTCGCCGAAAACACAATCGCCAGCACAATCAACGCGATCTTCACAGTCCCCATCACCAGATTGATCTCAACCAACTTGCCCTTGAGCGGCCCCAACCGAAAAGCCGCGGCCAGGCTCTCCCTCACGCCCAACCCACGCAACATCGCCAACAACGGAGCCACACTCAACACCCAGCTCACAACAGCCCACAGCGTAAACAGCCCCAGCGTAGCCACAATCCCCAGCGCAAAGTAGCCAACCAGGTTCGCCTCGCCACCCGCAGCAATCGGCTCCAGCACCGTAACGTTCGCCGCCCACTGCAGGCACAGAAACCACACCACAAAGCTCCCCCCAAGAGCCACCACACGAATCGACTGCAACACCATCAACGTCCACGGCCGCGCCAACAACCGCCGATCAGCTCGCCGCAACACAACCGTCCGCCCCAGCGAAGACAACACCAACCAACCAACAAGGAGCAAAGGAACCAGCCAAGCCGCGACCTGCATCACCGGAGGCAACAGCACAGCCATCGTCTGCGCCAGCGTCTCTGCCGCACCCATCGGATTCATTACCGTCATCCGCTGCAGTGCGGCAAAATCCACCGGAACCGCCGCCAGAATCCGCGTCGCCTCATACCACAACAACAACAGCACAGGAATCCCAAACGCCCACCGCCAGAGCACCTCCAGCGCCGTCAGCGAAGGCCGCCGCCAGCACGTCGCCAGCACATGCACAAACGACTGCGTCCCGCGCACCACTCCCGCAGCGGCAACCACATCATCCTGAGGCAACGGCTCCACTACTTCACCACGAGATTCACAAGCTTGCCCGGAACGACAATCACCTTCACCACGGTCTTGCCTTCAATCCGAGCCTTCACCTTCTCATCCGCGAGTGCCGCAGCCTTCACCGCGTCATCATCGCTTCCGGCCGCGACTTTCACAACAGTCACCAGCTTGCCGTTCGCCTGAACGGGAATCTCGACCTCATTCTCCCGCGCAAGCGCTTCATCCGCGACCGGCCACGCCGCCCGGAAAACCGCTCCCTCATATCCCATCCTTTCCCAAAGCTCCGCCGCAGCAAAAGGTACGAAGGGAGCAAGCAACAACGTCAATCCCGAAACAACTGCAGCAATCGCCTGCGGTTCTACTTCGCCCGCATCCATCGCGGCCTCGTTCGCCATAATCTCGTTCACCAGAATCATGATTGCTGAGATGGACGTATTGAAATGCCATCGCCCATCAAAATCCTGGGTTATTTTCGCAATCGTCTGATGGAGCTTCCGCAGTAACGCCAAGCCAGTCGCGCTCTCGACTTGCTTCCCATCCGAAGCCACATCCGCATACTTCGTCACCAACCGGTACACCTTGCTCAAAAACCGGCTGATACCCGCAACACCCTCTTCTTGCCACTCAAGATCACGATCAGGAGGAGCGGCAAACAGCGCATACATCCGCGTCGCATCCGCGCCATACCGAGCAATCATGTCATCAGGCGAAACCACGTTGCCCTTCGACTTCGACATCTTCGCGCCGTCCTTGATCACCATGCCCTGCGTAAACAACCGCGCTGCAGGCTCATCGTTCTTGACCAATCCCAGGTCGCGCATCACCTTCGTCCAGAACCGCGAGTAGATCAAATGCAGAATCGCATGCTCGACCCCACCGATATATTGATCAATCGGAAACCAATAATTCACCTTCTCACTGTCAAACGGCGCGTTTGCATTCGAAGCATCCGTATACCGGTAGAAGTACCAGCTTGAGTCGACGAAAGTATCCATCGTGTCCGTCTCCCGCCGCGCCGGCCCGCTACAAACCGGGCAAGTAGTATTCACAAAATCAGCTACGCGCCCCAGCGGAGAGCCACCCTGCTGCGTAATCTCCACCTGCGCCGGCAACAACACCGGCAAAGCACTCTCTGGCAGTGCCACAACACCACCCGGCTCCAAACCCGCATGCCCATTCTGGCAATACACCATCGGAATCGGAGTCCCCCAATACCGCTGGCGACTCACACCCCAGTCCTTTAACCGATACGTAACCGTAGCTGTACCAAATCCTTTGGCTTGTGCAAACGCAGCCATCTTCTGTTGAGCATCAACACATCCCAACCCCGTCCATTCGGCGGAGCCAACCAACACAGCGTCACCTTCCGCGGTGTAAGGCAACACAGGCTCCTCCCCACCAGCCTTAGGCGCGATCACCCGCCGAACCTCCAGCCCATACTTCTGCGCAAACTCAAAGTCCCGCTCATCATGCGCCGGGACACTCATAATCGCGCCCGTCCCATAGTCAGCAAGAATGTAGTTCCCCACCCAGATCGGCACACGCTCGCCATTGAACGGATTCACCGCGAGCCGTCCCGTATCCACGCCATGCTTCTCAATGGCACCCACATCACCAGCCTCGCGAGCCCTCCGCTGCTCCGCCAGCAACCCATCGATCTTCGCAGCCAGCCCAGCATCCTCCGCGGCAAAGGCCTTAGCCACAGCATGCTCCGGAGCTAACTGCACCGAAGTCGCCCCAAAAATCGTGTCCACCCGCGTCGTAAACACTGTAATCTTCGCGCAGCCCGGAGCCTTCACCTCGCCATCTACAGCAAAGTCCACCAGAGCGCCCTCACTCCGGCCAATCCAGTTCCGTTGCATCGTCCGGACCTTCTCCGGCCACCCATCCAGCTTGTCGAGGCCATCCAGCAACTCATCCGAGTACTTCGTAATCCGCAAAAACCACTGCGTCAGATCCCGCTGTTCGACAATCGTGTCCTCATGTCGCCAGCATCGCCCGGCGACCACCTGCTCGTTCGCCAACACCGTCTGGCAATCCGGACACCAGTTCACCTTGCTCTTCTTCCGGTAAGCCAACCCGGCTTCGAACATCTTGACAAAGAACCACTGGTTCCACCGGTAATAATCCGGCAGACACGTCGTCACCTCGGTCGACCAGTCGTAGCTCAACCCCATCCGCCGCATCTGCTTCCGCATCGCCGCAATATTAGCCAGCGTCCACTCCCGCGGAGGCGTGTTGTTCTTCAGCGCAGCATTCTCCGCTGGCAATCCAAACGCATCCCACCCCATCGGATGCAGCACGTTATACCCGCGCATCCACATATGCCGAGCCAGCGCATCGCCAATCGCATAGTTCCGCACATGCCCCATGTGCAGCTGTCCGCTCGGATACGGCAGCATCTCCAGGCAGTAATACTTCGGCTTGCCTGAGTTATGCCCTTCCGCCGCATACAACGACGCATCCGCGTCCCACCGAGCCTGCCACTTCGGCTCAATCTCAGTCGGGTTATACCGTTGCAGCTGGTTCGACTCCACGGTCGCGCTATCGCTCATCTTTGCGGTTTTCCCGCCGTTTTCACTGGAAATGGTCTTGGACATACTATTTAGATTGTACCCGTCCACACTCCAGCACCGAAAACCCGCACCACCCCACTTGCATTGAGCCCCCTCAAGTCTCTATACATGGTTCGCACCTGCA
>DATDHL010000292.1:0-5977 GCA_036521575.1 Edaphobacter sp.
CATCGTTGTAGCAACAACCGTCGAGTTCGTCAGCAATCCCCGCGCCTGCAGGTCACGCGCCGCAAGCAGCAACACAGCATCTCCATTGACGACGCGGCCATGCTCATCGGCAAACAGCGCGCGGTCAGCATCGCCATCAAATGTGATCCCCATCGAAGCGCCCCGCACCTTCACCTGCGCGGCCACGATCTCCGGATGCAGCGCGCCGCAGTTCTCATTGATATTGCGGCCATCGGGACTTGCGTGCGTAATAACAATCTCCCCACCCAGCCCAGCGAACAACTGCGGAGCAACCGCAGACGCCGCCCCATTAGCGCAATCAATCACGACGCGCCTGCCATCAAGCGAAAGCCCCGGAACCGCGGCCAGCAGAAAGCGCACATAGTCGGCTCGGTCGGCCTCGTTGACGGGGGGTGGGACGGTTTGCGCTTGAATTGTTTTTCGCGAATGAACATCAACACCAAAAGCCCCGAGTACACGCTGCGGTAAATTCGATGCGCCGGGCTCGAGCCGACGAAAGATCTCATCTTCGATCGCAAGCTCAGTCAAGTCAGGCAGCTTATAACCATCGGCCCCAAAGACCTTGATACCGTTGTCCTCCCACGGGTTATGCGAAGCAGAGATCACAACGCCCGCACCAAACCCATGTGTGCGTGTAAGAAAAGCAATTGCCGGAGTAGTAATAACGCCAGCGCTCTCAACCAAGGCCCCACCCGCAGTAAGTCCAGCAGTCAGCGTAGCCGCAATCCATGCGCCGGACTCACGTGTATCCATCCCGAGCACAACACGCGGCGAGGCAGACGCACCACCGAGTGAGTGCGCCAGTGCCAATCCGATGGCATAAATCGTGGATGCATCGAGGGGCGACTGGCCGGCGACGGCGCGAATGCCATCGGTTCCAAAGAGCTTCTTCATCTGTTACTGGTCTCCGTTGTTTTAGTGTCGATAACTTGTGCGTCAAGGCTGCCCTGGGAGAGGCGAGCATGAATTTTCTGTCCTGCAGCGGTCTCCGATGCAGCACGCAGCACCGTCCCATCAGCCGCATAAACAATGGCATACCCACGCGAGAGCACCGCAAGCGGCGAGAGCGCCTCAAGCCGAGCCGCAGCGCGGCTAAGACGATTCAAACGAGGCGCGAGCATCTGCGACCCAGCCCGCTCAAGGCGAGCATTCGCCTGCTGAAGCCGCCGCTCCACACGAGCAATCCGGAGCGAAACATCCTGTCGCTGAAGCCGTTCCGACAACGCGCCCAGGCGAGCCGCAGGAAGCCGCAACCGCCGCGCCGAAGCAGATTCCAGCCTCAGACGCAGCTCATCAATGCGCTGATCACGGCGACTCACCGCATCATGCAAGCGCGTGAGCACCGACTCAGCCGAGAGCCGGGCATACCGCTGCCGAGCATGCATCAGATGAAATCGCCCAGCCCGATGCACGCGAGCAGCAAGCGCCTGGACCCGCTCCTCGATCCGATGCTGCGCAGCCGTAACCAGCTCTGCCGCAGCAGAAGGCGTAGGCGCCCGCAGGTCCGCAACAAAATCCGCAATCGTAAAGTCCGTCTCGTGGCCAATCGCTGAGACAACGGGAATCTCCGAAGCCGCAATCACCCGCGCCAGCGCTTCATCGTTGAACCCCGCAAGATCCTCCATCGAACCGCCGCCCCGCGCAATCATGATCACGTCAACCAGCGATCGATTCTTATTGAACCACCGAACACCCTCCGCAACCGAAGCCGCGCAGTTCGCGCCCTGCATCGTCGCCGGATACACAAGCAGATTCAGCCGCGCATGTCGCCGACGAATCACCGTGACGATATCGCGTATCACAGCGCCCGCAGGCGAGGTAATAATCCCCACACACGCAGGAAACGCCGGCAGCGGACGTTTACGCGCCGCATCGAATAGCCCCTCAGCAAGCAGCCGAGCCTTAAGCTGTTCAAAGGCCAGCTGAAGCGCACCCGCCCCACGCGGCTCCAACGTTTCCGCCACAAGCTGAAGCTGCCCCCGCGTGTCATAGATCGAGACGCGCCCACGAACCAGCACCGCCAGCCCATCCGCCGGACGAAATCGAAGCAGCAAAGCCTGCCGCCGAAAGAGCACAACCGGAAGCTGCGCCTCTCCATCTTTCAGCGTGAAATAAACGTGCCCCGATGGAGCAATGCGGCAGTTCGAAATCTCCCCCTCAACCCACAGATCCGTGTAATTGGTCTCGATGTGTTGCCGTATGTCCGCAACCAACGCGCGAACGCTCCATATTCGCCGTTCAGCCAAGGCTGTACGTTGCGGCACGGGCTCAGAGACGGGCTGCGGAGTCGATGGAGCCGGGATAGCCGCCTCGGCAGGCTCAGACGGCGGTTCGTACGAAACGCTTTCAGGTGCAACGTTGTTTAGATCAAAGAGAAATCCGGCCCGCCCCAAAGACACGGCAGCCGCTGAGGACTGCGACGGCGGCCGCTTCGGCGCACGCACCTGTCCCCGCCGAGCGCGAAGGCTCGCCAGCGTCGGCAAATTATCCTGCTTCTCGGACATCCCGACCTGAGTCTAGCATCGCAGACACCCCTTCCGGACTAACGGCGGAAGTGATTGATAGCCCAAAAGATCAGGCTGAGGATGACACTCAGCAGGATCGAGCTCGCCAGGGGAAAGTTAACCGACCAGCCACGTCCTCGCCACGAGAAATCACCCGGCAGCGGGCCAATCGGCAGATTAAGCCGTCCCAGCACCACTACAACAACCCCTACAACGAGCAGGAGCAATCCAAGAAAGATAAGTATGCGGCCAAGATCGGACATGAGATCAGCCTACGCGCTGGCAAGCATATCAGCCGCGTGACGAAGGAGCTCGGCTGGCTGGCAGGGCTTCGTAAGGATGCCCACCGGCCGGGGCAGTTTGCTGGACTGCTCCCGCACGCTCAAAAGATTGGAATAAAAACCCGTCAGGACAATAATCCTGCACGCAGGTAGCTCGCGCGTAATATCCACCAACAACCCAAGGCCATCCCGGCCCGGCATCGTAATGTCGCACAGCAGCAGATGGGGAAGAAACCAGCGGGCGCACTCAAGAGCCTCATCGGCGGAGTAAGCAACACGCGCATCAAAGCCGCTCTTTCCGAAGATCAGCACAAGCGTATCGGCGACCAGACGATCATCGTCTACGATCAGCACTCGCTGCGTTTTGTCATCCGCCTGTTGCATTCTTTTGCAGTCGCATCCCCAACCTGTTTGTCTCAGCTTAGAGCGATAAAAGTAACGTTGTCTAACGGAAATGAATGATTTAATACGAATAAAACCTGATAGTTGCCATACCGGGTAACCATATTCAGCCTGCAAATCCACCCTCTGGTATGTTTTACCTCAGCAGCTGAAAGATACCCATCCAAAAGGATTTCTCCTTGCATCTCCTCGCTATGGTCGCCGGAATCGTCTGTTGTGCAGGGGTCGCGCTCGATGCCTTCCAGACGATCGTCCTGCCCCGCCGCCCAACGGGACGCATTCGCATTACCCGCCTATTCTTCCTCGTCTCCTGGGACCCATGGGCCACATGGGCCGAGCGAACGAAGAACAAAGCCGTGCGCGAACAGATCTTCAGTGTCTACGGTCCAATCTCCCTGCTGGCGCTCCTTTTCCTGTGGGCGGTCCTGCTCATCTTTGGGTTCAGCTTCTTCTTCTACGCATTGGGATCGCCCTTCGCCGATACCATGGGCGTACAAGCGGCATCGGGAATGACGCGATACCGAACCGACCTGTATGTCAGTGGAACAACGCTCTTTACGCTGGGCCTCGGCGACGTCGTCCCCCACAGCCTCCCCGCACGCGCACTGATCATCGCCGAATCCGGCGTCGGCCTGGGCTTCATCGCGCTGGTCATCGGTTACCTGCCCGTGCTCTACCAGGCCTTCTCGCGGCGCGAAGTCAGCATCGCTCTGCTCGATGCCCGTGCCGGCTCTCCTCCCACCGCAGGGGAACTCCTGCGCCGTCACAGCTTTGAAGGCGGCGAAGAGGCCCTCATCGATCTGCTCGCCGAGTGGGAGCGATGGTCCGCCGAGATCCTCGAGTCGCACATCTCCTACCCCATCCTCTGCTTCTACCGTTCCCAGCATGACAACCAGAGCTGGCTCTCAGCCCTCGTAGCGATCCTCGATACCTGCTCGCTGCTCATCTCGGTCGTCGAGGGAACCCCCTCCCGCCAGGCCCAGCTCACCTTCGTAATAGCGCGCCACGCCCTTGTCGACCTCGGCCACGTCTTCCATCTTGAGAAGCCAACGGCCACTCTGCGGCAAGGGTGCCCCGAACGCCTGCCCGCCGCCGAGTTCGACCATCTCTGCAGTGCACTGACAGAGTTCCGCCTCCGGCTCTGCGGCGACACGGCCTCAGCAAAGCGGCTCAGTACCATACGAGCGCTGTACGAACCCGAGGCCATCGCCCTCTCCACCTATCTCAGGATGACGCTACCCCTCTGGACCTCAGAGCCGCGCGAAAAAGACCAGTGGCGCCTGCTGACAAAGCTCCGCACCGAGACTGAAGCAAAAAGTGGCCGCGGCGTATCGGCACTCCTGCACGATCACCACGACCACTAAGATTTTTCGCTGATTTGTCTGCGAGGAATTACTGCTGCATCGCCGGACCAGCGGCAGCAGCAGGGTTCAGCTTCTGAGCAGCCAGCATTCCAGCAGGCCCCTTGGCGTCCTTATCCTTCAGCTGTGCATAGATCTTCTTCGCAGCATCCGGCTTCCCTTGGGACTCATAAAGCTCCGCAAGCTGAAGCTGCGCCGTCCCCGCCGACACAGTCGACGTAGGCTTGGCAATCAGCTCGTTGTAAAGATCGATCGCCTGAGCATCGCGCGCGGTCTGCCGATAAAGCTGCGCCAAAGCCAGCTTCCCAAGAGCAGCAAGATCACCATCCCAACCACCGGCGACCTGCTTCAGAGCAGCCTCCGCCGAAGCGTTCTGCCCGCCTTCCATCGCCGTAAGCCCAGCAAAATACCGCGAGAGCTTACCCGCCGGAGTTATCCCATACTGGTCCGCTGCCGAGGTAAACAGAACATTAGCCGCCTTCGCACGATCCGCAACCGACGCAAACGTCTTCACCCCAGGAGGCACCTGCTGCCCAGGCTGCACCAGCGGCGTCTGATAAGCCTGCATTGCCTCACCGAAGGCGATTGAAGCCTGACCGGCGCGGTGGTTATAAAAGAGCGCGCCCGCGACAACAACAACGATGACAGCGAGCACAATCGAACCTGTGACAATGAGGGAGCGGCGGTTTTCGTTAGCCCACTCCAGGCCGTGCTGCGTTGTGTCGACGAACTGGTCGTGCTTAAGGGCGTGTCTTGTCTGCTGATCCACTGTTTCGGTTTCCTTTATGCTTCCTCGCGGTCTTTCCGCTTCGAAAGAACTGTTTGCGCAAAATGCTCGACGCAGAAACTTTAAGTCTATCAGTCCCCAGGCCCCCACCAAAGCCCGCGCTGAATCGCAACGCTTTACCGCCCCTCAGTCCGCGGCTTCCCCCACACCGAATCCAGAAATACATACCGCGGCCGATACGAATCAGGCCGCGCTTCGGGGTTTGCATTCAGATACATAACCTGCCATTCGGTCGGCCCGGTCGTCGGCCACTTCGGCAGGCCCGGCCCATTCGGATCGCCACTGCGGGCAAAGTTCGTCCAGTACTGCCCCATCATCTCCGACAGCTTCCGATCCTCCGGCCTCCAAACCGCCTCAGGCCGCGAGTCCAGCGCCCCAAACACATACTCAATATCATCCGAGTGGAACGCCCCCAGCATCGCAGGATGGTTCTTATCCCCCGGCGACCCCAGATTGAAGAAGTACCGATACGTCGGAGAGTTCCCCGTCCCCACATGCGCCTCAATCCACCGCCACGTCGAGTACGCAATAAAGCTATCCCCGCCAAAGTCCCCAGTCGAAGTCTTCGCCTCCTCATCCGTTCCCGCCGGATAAGCCGCCAAAAACTCCTTCGCCCGTTCC
>DATDHL010000293.1:0-5701 GCA_036521575.1 Edaphobacter sp.
GGCGCGGCGGTTTCTTGGGGTGGAGTAGGACGTATTACTGCTTCCATTCGACTTCTGTGGCGCGTTGACGCGAAGCGTGCTTCGAAGATCACTGCCTCAATTCGACCTCAGTAGCCTCTTTGACGCGAAGCGCGCGACGGATAGTCATTGCCTCAATTCGACTTCTGTGGCGCCCTGGCCGCCCTGGTTTTGTGGGGGTTCGGTGATGGTGGCTACGTGGGGGTGGTTGCGGAGGTATTCGCGGAGGGTGCGGCGGAGGATGCCCATGCCGGTGCCGAGGACGATGCGGATGCGGGGGAGGCCGGCGAGGAAGGCTCGGTCGAGGAAGCGCTCGACTTCGGCGTGGGCTTCGTCTGCGGTGCGGCCGATGACATTGATCTCGGAGGTCATGTAGTCGGGGTCGTTTGCGGTGGCGATGGTGATGCCTCCGCGTTTGCGAGCGGCTTCGAGGGGGGTGGCTACTTTGACCTGCTCGACGTTGGCGATGTCGTCGATGGCGGCGCGCATCTTCATGGGGCCGATGGAGACTTCGAAGGTTTTGGGGTCGATGACGCGGTCTACTCGGGCCTGGCGGCCGAGGGATTTGAGTTTGACCAGGTCGCCGACCTTGATGCCCTTGGGGATGTGGGGCTGGGCGTTGGGATCGGCCTTGTCGGCCCCGGTGTTGTGGGCTACTACGGTGGAGTTGAACTGTTCGGAGAACTCGCGGCGCAGGCGGGCGATGCGGGTGGCGGAGTCACGGGCGATCTTTTGGGCTAGGGCCTTGTCGTCGATGGATTTGACGGTCTCGCGGAGCTGGTAGGCGAAGTCTTCGATGAGTGAGTTGAGCTTGGTCTCGAGCTCTTTGGTGCGGGCTTTTTGTTCGGCGCGGCCTTCGGTCTCGAGACGGATTTTTTCGCGGGCTAGTTGCTGCTCGCGCTGGCGTAGGGTTTCGCGCTCGGTGGCGGCTGCGGTGAGCTGGTCGTGGAGCTGGTCGAGGAATGCTCCGATGTCGGCGGTCTGGGTGGACATTTGGGAGCGGGCTGCGGCGATGATCTCGGGGGAGAGGCCGAGGCGGCTCGCGATGTTGAGGCCTGCGGAGGCTCCGGGGACTCCGAGGCGGAGCTGGTAGGTGGGGGTGAGGGTTTGCTGGTCGAAGCCTACGGCGGCGTTGAGTACTCCGGCGTGGTTGGCGGCGTAGACCTTGAGCGAGGTGAGGTGGGTGGTGATGCAGCACCAGGCGTGGATGTCGAGGAAGTGCTGAGCGATGGCTACGGCGAGGGCTGCGCCTTCTTCGGGGTCGGTGGCGGAGCCTAGTTCATCGAGGAGGACGAGGGAGGAGGCGGTGGCTTCGCGGGAGATGCGGTCGAGGTTGACGACGTGGGCGGAGAAGCCGGAGAGGTTGCGCTCGATGGATTGGGCGTCGCCTATGTCGGCGTAGACGCTGGTGAAGAGGGGGAGGTGGGCTTCTTCGGCGGGGATTGGGATTCCGGCTTGGGCCATCAATGAGAGTAGGCCGAGGGTTTTGAGGGAGACTGTTTTGCCGCCGGTGTTGGGTCCGCTGATGATGAGCTGGCGGGATTCGTTGGTTAGGGTGATGGTGAGGGGGACTGGGGTGGCTGCGTCGGTGCCCGCTTCGCGTGCCGATGCTCTCATGCGGAGTTCGAGAAGGGGGTGGCGGGCGGCGGTTAGGGTGAGTTGGGGTTGGGTCTGGGAAAGAGTGGTGGTAGAGAAGCGGGTTTCACCACTCCGCTGCGCTTCGGTCGAAATGACAAGGTTTTCGGAGGGTAAGGAGGGTAAGAAGCTGGGGCGGGTGCAGTTTAGGTCGATGGCGAAGCGGGCGCGGGCGGCGTGGGATTCGATTTCGGCGAGGATTGCTGTGCCGGTTAGGAGTGCGGTGGCGTTGTCGCCGAGGGCGCGGGTCATGGCGACGAGGATGCGGTGAATCTCGGATTGTTCTTCGTCAAGGAGGCGGACTAGTTCGTTGTTTTGCTCGATGGTTTCGAGGGGTTCGATGAAGACGGTTTGACCGGAGGAGGATGAGCCGTGGATGACCCCGGGAACCCTGCGCTTGAACTCTGCTTTGACGGGGATGACGAAGCGCTCACCGCGGATGGTGATGAGGTCGCCCTGGGTGCTGCCGCCTTCGCTGAGGCCGCGGAGGGATTTGCGGAGGCTCTCTTCGATGGCTCGGTGCTGGCGCTCCATGGCTCGGCGGATGCGGCGGAGCTCGGGGGAGGCGTCGTCGTTGAGGGAGCCGTCGGGTTCGATCTTGCCGTGGAGTTGATCGAGGAGTGGGGCGAGGTTGTGGGCTCGGAGCGGTTCGGAGAGGGCGGTGATGGCGGGCCAGTCGTAGCGCGGGGCGTTGGATGGTGGATCGATGATGCTGCGCCAGGCGGCGATGCGCTCGGCGACGGTGAGGAGGTCACGGATTTCGAGGCCTTCGAGGGCTGAGCCTTCGATGCGGGCTTTGTCGAGCAGGAGGGTGGGATCGAAGAGGCCGTGGAAGTCGAAGGTGCCTCCGGAGGTGAGGAAGCCGCGCATCTCGGCGGTGCGCTGGTGCTGCTGGTCGATCCAGGGGAGGTGGGCGCAGGGTTCGAGGGCGAGGATCCAGGCGCGGCCGAGGGGGGAGAAGGTGCGGCCGGCGATGTGGTCGCGGAGGCGGGGCCACTCGAGCGCGGGGGCGCTGGATTCATGGAGGATAGCGGGGATGGTCGGCAATAGATGTGGCGAATTCACTTTTACTATCGTAATCTCGCAGGGAACAACCGGCGGCGCGTGCGCGTAGCTATGGACAGCGCAGGCCCGGAACAGGGAGCGCTGGAAGTCGGAGGTGTGCGATGGTTTGTCAGGCTTGTGGTGTTGCGATTGGGGAGGGTGTTCACTTTTGCCCGAGGTGCGGGGCGCAGGTTGTGGCCGCGCAGCCTGTGTATGCGGGCTATCCGCCGCCACAGATGTACAGGCCCGTGCCGCGTGTGCAGCGCAACCTGCAACTGCTGGGCATCCTGTGGTGTGCGTTTGGCGCACTGCGGCTGCTGGGTGGCTTGATGGCGATGTTCTTCGTCAAGATGATCTGGTTCCGGCGGTTGGGCGACAATTGGCAGTTCGGGCATCATGGTGGGCCGTTTGGGCCTCAGTGGATGGCTGGTTTGCTGCCGGTGATTATGGTCTTTGCTGTGCTGGCGTCAGGGCTGGCGTTGCTGGTGGGCTATGCTCTGCTGACGCGGAGGCCTTGGGGCAGGGTGCTGGCGATTATTGTCGCCGTGCTGTCGCTGTTCAAGCTGCCGTTTGGGACGGCGCTGGGGATCTATACGCTGTGGGTGCTGGCTCCGATGGCGTCGGGCATGGAGTATGACGCGATTGCGGACCATAGTTGAGACTGAAGTTAGTTTTGCGGCGCGGTTTTTGTAGTCAGTGGATACAGTCCCTCAGTGGTTAAAGCCACATTGGAATTTGAGCCACTTACGCCGCGGCTGAAGCCGCGCCCTTTCAAAACAACTGCGTTCTTATCCTTAGTTGTGCGGGGGAGCCGTAGACTATTGGTATGAACTTTCCTGTTACGCGTATGCGCCGGTTGCGCCGGACCGAGGCGATGCGATCGCTCGTTCGTGAGACGCATCTGCATCCTGGGGCGCTGATTTATCCGCTGTTTATCTGCCCGGGTGAGGGTGTGCGCAAAGAGATTGGGTCCATGCCTGGGGTCTTCAATCTGTCGATCGATGAGGCCGTGAAGGAGGCGGAGGCTTGCGCTGCGCTGGGGATCGGTGGGTTGCTGTTGTTTGGTCTGCCGGCGGAGAAGGATGAGCAGGCTAGCGGTGCGTGGGCTGAGGATGGGATTGTGCAGACGGCGCTGCTGGCGTTCAAGAAGAATCGTGCGCTGGATTCGCTGGTGATGATGGCCGATGTTTGTCTGTGCGAGTACACCTCGCATGGGCATTGCGGGCTGGTGGCGCGGGATGGCGATCACTATGAGATCGAGAATGATTCGAGTGTGGGGTTGCTGGCGAAGACGGCTGCCTCGCTGGCGGTTGCGGGGGCCGATGTTGTTGCTCCTTCGGACATGATGGATGGGCGCGTGGAGGCGATTCGGGGTGCGCTGGATGCGGCTGGTAAGGAGCAGATTCCGGTGCTGAGTTATGCGTCGAAGTTTGCGAGCGCGTTCTATGGGCCGTTTCGTGAGGCCGCGGATTCTGCTCCGCAGTTTGGTGATCGACGCAGCTACCAGATGGATGGAGCGAATCTGCGTGAGGCTATGCGGGAGATCGATCAGGATATTGCCGAGGGTGCGGATATGGTGCTGATGAAGCCAGCGATGCCGTATCTGGATGTGATTCGTGCGGCGCGGGAGAGGTATGACGTGCCGATGGGGGCTTATCAGGTGTCGGGGGAGTACTCGATGCTGCATGCGGCGTTTGCGCGTGGATGGCTGGAGCCGGAACGGGCGATGATGGAGTCGCTGACTTCGATTCGGCGGGCTGGGGCGGATTTTGTTGTGACGTATTTTGCTAAGGATGCGGCTAAGGTGTTGGGGTAAATCCGGGAGGCTAGATGGTTGATGAGTTGGACCCAATCAAGCAACAACTGGAGTCATTCGCTTCGAACAGCGAAAAAGCAATTGTCACAGTCTCTGCAGATGAGGAATGTGGACATCTGATCGGAAATCGAGTCGGCTTTATCCGCCTAGCAATCGTTTCGTTGGATGCCGCTCAAGGGAAACGCGTCAATTTTGAGAACCATAAATGGTTGAAGTCGGGTGACTGGTTGCTTGAGGGCTTTTCTTATGATGAGGCGGGTGGTGAAATATCATCGGCATCCACATTTCGGGACAAGATGAACACAGCAATCATGTTCATAATTGTGGCGCTAATCGCAGGAATCTTTGTGCTCGGTCTAGAGTCGGCGTACCAACATATTCATCGGTGGGTCAATTAGGCTCGCGAATGGGAAAATTTGAATGGCGCGGATAGCTGTTGTTGGGGTTGGGGCGATTGGTGGGGTGGTGGCATCGTTGGTGCAGTCGGCTGGGCGGCATGAGTTGGTGTTGTGTGTTCGTAAGCCGTTGACGGAGTTGGTGGTGGAGACGCCGGGTGGTGAGATGCGGATCGATGCGACGGTGTTGACGGATCCTGCGGCGTTGCGGCCGGTTGATTGGGTGATGGTGGCGACGAAGGCTTATGACGTTGCGGGTGCGGCGAAGTGGTTGGAGAGGCTGGGTGCGGAGGGTGCTCCGGTGGCGGTGCTGCAGAATGGTGTGGAGCATCGGGAGCGGTTTGCGACTTATGTTGCCGCGGACAGGATTGTGCCGGTGATTGTGGATTGTCCGGCTGAGAGGAAGTCACCGGAGAGAATTGTGCAGCGCGGCGGGATGAGTTTGAAGGTGCCCGAGGGTGCGTTGGGTGCGGAGTTTGTGGAGTTGTTTGCGGGGACGGCGGCGGATGCGGCTACTGTACCTGATTGGGTGAGCGTTGCTTGGCGGAAGTTGTGCCACAACTCGGCGGGGGTGCTGTCGGCGCTGCTGCTTCGGCCGAACAAGGTGATGCACGATGAGGCCATCGGTGAGGTTGCGCTGCAGATTGTGCGTGAGTGCGTTGCTGTCGGGCGGGCTGAGGGTGCGGTGTTGAGCGATGCGGTTCCGGATGAGGTGTTGGCGGCTTATCGGAAGGCTGCTCCGGATGGCGTCAACTCGATGCTTGCGGACAGGCTGGCGGGAAGGCCGATGGAG
>DATDHL010000294.1:0-6198 GCA_036521575.1 Edaphobacter sp.
GACATGATCTTCAAAAGAGCTATTTCGGAAGAATGGTCGGGGCGAGAGGATTCGAACCTCCGACCCCCTGGTCCCGAACCAGGTGCGCTACCAGACTGCGCTACGCCCCGAATATGCCGCGGTGAGATGCCGAGAAGAGACGTTCCGTGAAGCTCAAGCGCCCGGGTGGGCTTGCTGGATCGCTGTACCGACTGGATTAGTTTAGCAGATGTTCGCGGCTTCGCGCTCGGATGATAGCGTATGGGTGGTTGCGGTGGCTTCTGTGGCGTTTTATAGTAGAAACATGGTGTTCCTGATTGCGCGCGTGTGTTGTTGCCGGATGAAGATGCTCCGGCGCTGTCCCCGCTAACGAACTACCTTCCTCCCTGAGATAACCAGCCTTAGACCTTAGCGGCTTCTCTTCCGAAGTACCAGCCGAGTCATAGCCCCATCTGGAGACAAATACCCTCAATGATTGCTTTGGATCAAACGACAATTGCATTGGAGCAGACAGCGGTGAGCCAGCCAGTTCGACTGACCCATTTGCAGGCGCTGGAGGCAGAAAGTATCGCGATTTTGCGAGAAGCGGTGGCAGAGTTTGCACGGCCGGTGATGCTGTACTCAATTGGCAAGGACTCATCGGTAATGCTGCGGCTGGCGCAGAAGGCGTTCTATCCGGGGAAGATTCCGTTTCCGCTGCTGCATGTGGATACGAGCTACAAATTTCCCGAGATGATTGCGTTTCGCGATGCGTACACGCGGGAGATTGGGGCTGACCTGATCGTGCATCGCAATGAAGAGGCGATTGCCGCGGGAGCGAATCCTTATACGCTGGGGACGCAGAACTGCTGCGGACTGCTGAAGACACGGAGCCTGCTGGATGCTCTGGCGGAGGGCGGGTTCGATGCGGCGTTTGGCGGGGCGCGTCGGGATGAGGAGAAGAGTCGGGCCAAAGAGAGAGTGTACAGCTTCCGCGATGCGGCTGGGCAGTGGGATCCGAAGAATCAGCGGCCGGAGCTTTGGAGTTTGTACAACTCGCGGCTGAGGAAGGGCGAGAGTATACGGGTGTTTCCGCTGTCGAACTGGACGGAGCTGGATATATGGCTTTATCTGTATACGGAGAAGATTCCGATTGTTCCTCTTTATTTTGCGAAGGAGCGTCCGTTGGTGGTGCGCGGTGGCGCGATGACGCTGGTACATGACGGCATGAAGCTGTTACCGGGTGAGATGGTCGAGACGGTAAAGGTACGGATGCGGTCGCTCGGCTGCCTGCCTTGCACGGGCGCAATGCGGAGTGAAGCGGATACGCTGCCGAAGATTATCGAGGAGTTGATGACGTTTCGACGAAGCGAACGGGAGAACCGGGCGATCGACCATGATGAAGAAGGTTCGATGGAAGTGAAGAAGCGGGAGGGGTACTTCTGATGGTTGAGGAAGCGATCAGGTTTGAAGAGTTTCTCGAGGCTCATCTGGGGCAGGAAATGCTACGATTTACTACTGCGGGCAGCGTGGATGATGGGAAGAGCACGCTGATCGGGCGATTACTGCATGACACGAAGAGCGTGTATGAGGACCAGCTTGCGGCGGTGAAGAAGAGCCGCGTGAATCGGGCTGCGAATGGCCATGTGGATTTTTCGCTCTTGACGGACGGGTTGAAGGCCGAGCGAGAGCAGGGCATCACGATTGATGTGGCTTATCGATATTTTTCGACAGCTCGGCGCAAGTTCATTATTGCGGATACTCCGGGACATGAGCAGTACACGCGGAATATGGCGACTGGCGCTTCGACGGCGGACGTTGCGATTGTGCTGATCGATGCAAAGGCGTTTCTGAAGCAGGGTGGATTGTTGCCCCAGTCGAAGAGACATACGTACATTGCTTCGCTGTTGGGGATTCCGCATGTTGTAGCTGCGGTGAACAAGATGGATCTGGTGGAGTACTCGGAGGAGACATTCAGCGCTATTCGTCGGGAGTTTCAGGATTTGGCGAAACGGTTGGGGCTGGCTAGCGTTTCTGCGATTCCGGTGAGTGCATTGGAGGGGGATAACGTCGTTTCGCCGAGTGTCGCGATGCCTTGGTATGAAGGGCCGACGCTGCTTGAGTATCTGGAGACGGTGCCGCTGCGAGTGGGTGAAGTGAATGGGCCGGTACGGTTTCCGGTTCAGCTGGTATTGCGGCCGGACGCGGAGTTTCGCGGGTTTGCGGGGCAGGTGGCGCGTGGGTTTTTGAGGGCCGGGCAGAAGGTAATGACTCTTCCGTCGCGGCGTGAGACATTTGTGCGTAGGATCGTTACATATGATGGAGATCTTACTGTAGCCGCGTATCCGCAGAGTGTGACGGTGGAGTTGGAGGATGAGATTGATCTGAGTCGCGGGGAGATTTTGGTGCCTGCTCCAGAGTCTGGCGATCCGCTACCTGAAGTGAGTAGGCGGTTTCGTGCGATGGTGGTGTGGATGCACGAAGTGCCACTAGTAGTGGGGCGGACGTATATCGCCAAGCACACGACGCGAACGGTGCGGGCCACGGTCAGGGTGATTCGGCATCGCGTGGATGTAGGGTCGTTTGATGAGGTTGCGGCAGAGCAGCTGGCGATGAATGAAATCGCAGAGGTGGAGTTTGAGACGAACCTCCCGCTGTTCTTTGATACATATGCGGAGAACAGGAGTATGGGGTCGCTGATTCTGATCGACGGATTGACGAATGCCACCGTTGGTGCGGCGATGATTATTGGAGCCGTCGAGGCCTCGCGGGAGAATGCAGGGCGGACGGTGCTTGTGTCGTTGCCCGGTAGAGTGACGCTGGCGGAGCGGGTTCGGGATGCTTTGGGCGCGCGAGGGGAGCAGGCCGTGGTGATCGATGATGCTCTGATCTCAGAGAATGCATTTGTGAGTGTCGTGCGGGCGTTGCAACTGGCTGGAGTGGTGGCGATATCAGCACGTGTGCTGGAGGCGTCGGTGCTGGCGCAGATGAAAAATTTTGCTGATGGTGGGCTTGTGTTGGGTGATGGGCTGGACGATGACGAGGTTTTGCGTTTAGCGGGGGTGAGCGAGTGAATTTGGTTGAGACGAGTGTTGATTATGAGGCGATGACCGCGGAGGCGCTGGTGGCGCGGGTTTTTAATGAAGCGGGTGGTGTGGGTGTTTGTTTGACGAGCAGTTTTCAGATGGAGGATATGGTTGTTTTACATATACTTAGGAGATTCTTGCCGGATGTTCCGGTAATTTTTTTGGAGACGGGATATCACTTCAAAGAGTTGATTGATTATCGGGATCGGATGGTGGCGGAGTGGGGGATAAACCTTGTGAATGCAATGCCTTCCACCACGGTCGCGGAGTTTGAGGGGCAGTTTGGGAAGCTGCATATTGTGCAGCCTGCGGAGTGCTGCCGGGTGCGGAAGGTGGAGCCTTTGATGCGGTCTCTGGAGCCTTACTCCTGGTGGTTCACAGGGTTACGGCGGGAGCAGTCGCCGACGCGGGCGGGGTTGAAGAAGGTGGAGGATCATCGGACTCCGACGGGGAAGCAGATGAAGAAGGTAAGCGTGCTGGCGGACTGGGATTGGGATCGAGTCGCTAAGTATTTGGAAGTAACTGGGATACCTCGACTGGAACTTTATGATCGGGGGTACACGAGCATTGGGTGTGAACCTTGCACGGCGATTCCGGAGGCGGGGGCGGATCCTCGGAGCGGGCGATGGGGCGGGAAAAAGCTGGAGTGTGGGATTCATACTTTTTCTGAGAAAAGTTGATGTAGCGCGTGGTTTTTGGTGGTTCGTTCGTGGAAAAAAGTGTGGCAATCGTGGTTTGCTGCTGGTTGTTTTTTGGTGGATCTGATCCCTGCCAGACCGAAGCCAGGGGGGGGGGAGAAATATTCTGAATCGTTAGACCGACCAGTCTACTCTACTCAGGTGCGAGGCCAGAAAGCCTCGGAAGGTTGGGAGGTATCACAATGTCAGCACCCACCCATAAAGGCGCCGCTCTCATCACAGGCGCTTCCACCGGCATCGGCGCAGTCTATGCCGATCGCCTTGCCAAACGCGGTTACGATCTCATCCTCGTTGCACGCAGCGCCGAGAAGCTCTCTGAAGTGGCCGCACGATTGAAGACAACCGGTCGCCGGATTGAGACAATCTCTGCCGATTTGACCAGGAAAGAAGATGTTCAGCGCGTGGCCGAGCGGCTCAGCACCGATCCCACAATCACTGCGCTCGTTAATAACGCCGGGATCGGCAGTGCGGGCAAGCTTCTCGATGCGAAGATCGACGATCTCGGGTCCATGATCTATCTCAACGTCACCGCGTTGACGCGGCTGGCCCTTGCCGCACTGCCGGGTTTTATTGCGCGCAAGAACGGCCTCCTCATCAACATTGCTTCCGTCGTTGCCCTTGCGCCCGACCTCCTGAACGGCACCTACAGCGGCAGCAAGGCTTACGTGGTGAACTTTACGCACGCACTGAAAAGCGAAGTGGAAGGCAAAAGCGTGACCGTGCAGGCTGTGTTGCCCGGAGCGACCGCAACACCCTTTTGGGACAAGGCTGGCCGTCCGGTGGAGAATCTGCCCAACGAGATTGTAATGACCGCTGAGGATATGGTGGACGCTTCACTCGCCGGTCTCGACCAGCATGAGCTGATTACCATTCCATCCCTGCCCGACGTTGCAGACTGGGACAAATTTGAAGCTGCTCGCAAAGCTCTGGGTCCGAACCTTTCCCGTCAGAGACCTGCGGCTCGTTATGGGATTCAAAGGTGATCTCATCTCGGATGACGTTCTGTATTTTGCGACTACCGTGTAGGGACAGTACGATCCTCCGAATCAATCACTGAAGAGAAGTGAGGAGTTTCTTATGGCTGCAAAATCGACGCGTGACCACTTGATCGACGTAGGCCTGGAATTGATGCACCAACATGGATATAACGCGACAGGGCTGACCGAGATTCTGAAGGCGGCGAATGTGCCCAAGGGTTCGTTCTATCATCACTTTGAAAACAAGGAGGACTTCGCCGCAGCCACGTTGGAGAGGTTCGCTGCGCGCGAGGCAGAGCATGCTGCCGCTGTCTTGAAGGATTCCAGGACCCCGCCGTTGAAGCGTCTGAGGCGTTACTTCATCGACCTCATGAAAATCTCTGGTCAGAACGGACGGATTCCCGGGTGCATGATAGGCCGCTTCAGTTTGGAGATCGCGGCAGCGAATCCGCTGTTGAGGAAACAGATCAGCAGCACTTTCGGGCGCTGGCAGCAGAAGATCGCGACGGTCCTTCAGCAAGCAGTCGCGCAGAAAGAGCTCCCTGCAGACACGGATCCCGAGTCGCTCGCGGGCTTCCTGCTCAATAGCTGGGAGGGAGCGCTTTTGCGTTCGCAAGCGGAAAAAAGCGATGCTCCGCTGGAAACTTTTATGCGCTATGTATTTGATGGGCTGTTAGCGAAGGAATCGAAGGTGCAGGGCGACGACGGTAAGCCGATTCAAAGTCACTGATTTCGTATTGAGTGTACCTAGTTCTATGAAGGCTCTATCGGCCCTTCAGCACTCACCCTGAATATCAACGCGTCGCGGCAAAGTGCCGGGGGGCCTTTATCAAATGTAGAACGGTCATCGTACGACCGTCTGACAACAGAATTCAACGCAAAGGAGAAACTTATGTCCACGATCTACTTCCATCAGACAACCACTTTGTCGCCCGAGCAGTACGTTGCAGGGCTCACCGACTTCGGGCCCGGCCGTTCGAAGCTCTTTGGCAATAGCGCCGACGAATACCTCAAGCTGCATGACCGGGGCCGCTCACAGGCCGACGTCACGGAAGGCTCGACCGGCATCTGGGAACGTCTGCATTACGACTGGTCCGATCCCAACCACGTCGTCCTCACAACGACTGACTCCAATGTGTGGGGAGGCACGTCCGGCCACACCTATACCTTCACGCGTCAGCCCAATGGTACGACCGACATTGATCTGGTCATCGTACGTGAAGGCAAGAATCTCAAGGGATGGGTACTTGGCTTTGTGCTCGGGACTATCGGCAGAAGTGTCTTGAGAACGGCGTTTGAAAACAGCGTCAAGGCCATCGAAGCCAGGCGCGCCGCAGCGGAGAGTGTGAAAGTTGCAGCATGAACCGGGTAGTGATGGTCAGGGGACGAAGCGGAGGTAGAGGAGGTAGCAGAGGGCCGCGCCCACGACGGCGAGGATGAGGCCCGAGGTCCGGCGTTTGTAGACGAAGAAGAGGAGCA
>DATDHL010000295.1:0-5784 GCA_036521575.1 Edaphobacter sp.
ATGGCGGTACACGAAAACATTCCATGAGAACAAGGCACTTTCGTGACCTCCTCGTATGGCAGAAGTCCATGCATCTGACTCAAGAGGTCTACCGGCAAACTGCAAATCTGCCAAAGACCGAAATCTTCGGCCTCCAGAGCCAGATGAGGCGCGCCGCTGTCTCTATTCCCAGTAATATTGCAGAAGGACATGGCAGACTAAGCGATCCCCTGCTACGCACGTTTCTCGCGCAGGCACGAGGCTCACTCTGCGAACTGGAAACTCAGATTCAACTTTGTCAAGACCTCGCTTTCATCGAAACCGCCGCGGCACAGAATCTCTTCGACCTGTGCACCGAAGTAGCCAAAATGATCAACGGCCTGCTGGCAACACTAAAACCTAAGGACCCAAAGCAAGCGCTGACTCGCTGACTTGCTAACTCGCTAATCCATGAAGATTCTCACCGCGTGGCTCCGCCACTACCTTCCCACCCTCTCCGTTACCGACCGGCAATTAGCCGACGACCTCACCCTGCGCGGCATCGCCGTCGAAGGCGTCCACTCATTGGGCGAAGGTAACGGCCACCTCTTCGAGATGGACATCACCACCAACCGCGTCGACGCCATGAACCACTACGGCATCGCCCGCGAAGCCGCCACCATCTACGACCTCCCGCTCGAGCACCTCAACACCAAGCTCCCCGTCGGCACCCTCGTCGACGCGCCATTCCCCGTCCGCATCGCCCCCGACGCCAAAGGACTCTGTGGCCGATTCACCGCCCAGGTCCTCCGCAACGTCACCATCGCCCCCAGCACCGGCAAAATCGCCGAATACTTCACCCTCCTCGGCCAAAAACAAATCAGTAACGCCGTAGACGCCAGCAACTTCGTCCTCCTCGGCATGGGCCACCCCACCCACGCCTTCGACCTCGACAAACTCGAAGGAGGCATCGTAGTCCGCCTCGCCCACAAAGGCGAAAAGCTCAAACTCCTCGACGGAACCGAGCGCACCCTCGAAGCCGACGATCTCGTAGTAGCCGACGAAAAGAAGGCACTGGCACTAGCCGGAGTCATGGGCGGCTGGGACTCCATGATCACCCCCGAGACGAAGAACATCCTCATCGAGGCCGCCTGGTTCGACCCCGCCACCGTCCGTCGCAGCTCCCGACGCCACCTCCTCCACACCGACGCCTCCCACCGCTTCGAGCGCGGAGCCGACTTCAACGCCGCCCCCGCCGCCAACGCCCTCGTCGCCCAGATCATCCTCCAAGCTGGCGGCCAGGCCGCAGGCCAATTGAATGGAAAGATCGAAGGCGAGCTCATCGACGTCATCGACCCCGACGTAGCCGCCAAGACCGCTGACCGTCCCACCATCGAGCTCTCCGTAAAACAGGTCCAACGCCACCTCGGCAAAACCATCGCCCCCGAAGGCATCACCGGCGAGATCGTCGCCCGCTACCTCTCCTCGCTAGGCTGCGAGCTCATTCTCCACGGACTCGACATCTACCGCACCAAACTCCCCTCCTGGCGCCTCGACCTCGAGCGCGAGATCGACCTCATCGAAGAAGTCGCCCGCGTCTACGGCTACAACCGCTTCGCCAACACCCTGCCCACGGCGCTCCCCGTCATCGCCCACCCCACGGCAGCCAAGGAAACCGCCGTCCGCACCCGCCTCCTCGCCCTCGGCTTCAGCGAATCCATCTCCAGCAGCTTCGCCAGCCAGCAGGACAGCGACCTCTTCTACACCACGAAGCAGGCAGGCCAGCAACCCGTCCCCATGGAGAACCCCCTCTCCGAAGAAGCCTCCCTCCTGCGCCCATCCCTCGTCCCCGGCATGGCCACAATGCTCGCCCACAACCTCAACCGAGACGTCCGCGAAGTCCGCCTCTTCGAACAAGGCCAAATCTTCACCGGCACCATCCCCGCCGACGCCGCCCACATCGCCGATGTCCACGAATCCCCTCAGCTCTCCCTCGGCCTAACCACCGCGAACCCGCAAGCCATCCCGCCACACATGGCGCAAGACGTCCCCTTCTTCGAGCTCAAGGGAGCCATCGAGTCCCTCCTCTCTCTCTTCACCCTCCCCGGAGGCACCGAGGCCGTCACCTTCACTCCCTCAGCCCCCGCATGGCTCCAGCCCGGCCGCTCCGCCACCGTCCTCCTGAACAACCACCCCATCGCCCACTTCGGCGAGCTGGCACAAACGCAAGCCCAGCACCGCAAGCTCCGCCAGCCTGTTTATCTCACCCAGATAGACCTCGCCACCCTCTACGATCTCCCCCTCCGCAAGATCACGGCCCGCGACTTCTCCCGCTACCAGGCCGTCGAACGCGACTTCTCCTTCGTCTTCCCCGACGCCGTCCAATGGCACACCATCGCCTCTGCCATCGAAGCCCTCGCCATTCCCGAGCTACAAAGCCTCAGGCCAATCGAAGTCTGGCGCAACGAGAAGAAGTACCCCGGCGTCTACTCCCTCCTCGTCCGCACCATCTTCCAATCACACGACCGCACCCTACGCGACGAAGAACTAGCCACCTGGTCCACCCAGATCATCGAAACCCTAACCAAACTAGGCGGCACCCTCCGAGCTTGACCCCCACCAACCGCCGTTGCCGTTGCAGTTGCAGTTGCAGTTGCAGTTGTTGTTGCAATTGCGGTTTTGCAGTTGTCCTCCTCCAAGCAGCCATAAAGATCGGGGTGCCCCATTCATCGCAGTCTCATCGCGATGATTGGGAGTGTAAAACCTTCCCCAGCCAGCTTTTGCTGTTGCCTTTCTTGCTTGTCATCCCCGAAGGGGACCTGCTTCTGTCGTTGCCGTTGCCGTTGCTCGCAATTCTGAGCCGAAGGCGAAGAATCCCTGTATTTCGCGAGGGGAGCGAAGCGACCGAGCAAACGTGCACCCCATTTACCACGTTTGCCCAACATTTCTCCATCAACAAACCACCAAAAACCACCCGCCAACCACCACTTCGCAACAAATCCGAACCCAGAAAGATACCCCCAAAAAATATCCACGCCTTCACCCTCTATACTCGTCCACAGGAGTACAAGTAATGACCACAGCCACCATCAGCGTCGATGAGTTCCAGGCCCTCGAACAGAAGGTTCTCCGCGCCGTAGAGATCGTCAAGCGTGAACGCGAAGCCCGCGCCAACGCCGAAGCAGAAGTCACCTCTCTCCGCGAGCAGCTCGAGTTCCAGACCCTCGTCGCCACCGAAGCCCAGACCGCCGTCACCACCCTCTCCAAGGACCGCGACGCCGTCCGCCTGCGCGTGGAAAAAATGCTCCAGCAAATGGACGACCTCCTCTAAAACCCGCATCAGGAGCGACGATGGACCAGACCCTCACACCCCCGGCACCAACCGAACAGCTCACCGAGAGTCAGTCCATCGCCGTCGAAATCTACGACCAGATCTACCATCTCCGCGGCACCGATCCCGCCTACATCCAGCAGCTTGCACACGTCGTAGACGCCAAAATGCGCGCTGTCTCCGCCCTGGGCAACACCGTCGACTCCCTCCGCGTAGCCGTCCTCGCCGCCCTCAACATCGCCGACGAGCTCCAGTCTCTCCGCCAGCGCCACGAAACCCTCGCCGGCAGCCTCTCCCTCTCCCAGGTCACCATGCGTTCCCGCGCAGGCTCGCTCGCCGGCCTCCTCGACGAAGTTCTCGAAGACCGCAAGGTCGGCTAGCTACCACGCCTAAGCAGCTTTTTCTTGTATTTCGAAGATTTCCCATGAATGATGGTGCTGCAAATCATCATTTACGGAGCACCCCTTCTATGCGCTGCATTGCACTACTTGCCTTGGCAATATTTTTCTGTCTTCCCACCGCAAACGCTCAGGCTACCGACAGCTATAAGTCCAACCCCCAATTCCTCAAAGCCATAGCTGAAGCAAAACAACTGAACAGACAGCATCAGTATTTTTTCGCCATCGACGCATACAAAAAGGCGAACAAAATCGCCGAAGGCAAAGATACCGGTTGTCTCGATGAGATCTTTACCATCCAGATGACAATCGGCAGATACAAGGACGCTGCCAGCACAGCATCTGCGCTCGTGGCGATTGCCACCAACCCCACCCAGAAATCCATCGCCGAAGGCAATCAAGGCTTCGCCCTCTTCGAACAGGCCGGTGAAAAGGGTAAGCCCGACCTCCTCAAAGCCGCCGACGAATCCTTCAAAGCCGCCATTGCCGATAACTCAAAAAACGCCATGGCACATTTCTACGAAGGGAAGACGATGGCGCGCCTTGGTCAGATCGACGCCGCCAGTGACCAGTTCAAAGCCTGCGTTAGCTGTCTCTCCCCAAAAGATCCCGGCTACGTGCGCGCCCAGCACTTCGCAGCCAACCCGTCTTTGTCCCTGGCCAAAATGGCCCCGCCCGTCTCCGTCACCGCCCTTGACGGCTCGCACTTCAACCTCGACGAGATGGGCGGCCGCGTAGTCCTCATCGACTTTTGGGCCACCTGGTGCGGTCCATGCAAAGAAGAGCTTCCCCACATGAAAAAGATCGCAAAGGAATTTGCGAACGATCCCCTCGTCATCATCAGCGTCAGCTGGGACTCTGACGAGGCCAAGTGGAAAGACTTCATCGCCAAAAATGAGATGACGTGGGTCCAGTATCGCGATGCCGACCATTCTCTCTCGAACGCCTTCGCGATTAACGCTATCCCCCACTACTTCACCATCGACTCCGACGGCGTCCTCACAGCCGAAATGCTTGGCGAAGGTTCCGACGTCGAAGGCAAGCTCAAAAAACTCATCGCGAAAGCCAAAGCTGCGTCAACGCAGCCAGCAACCAAATCTACCGCAGGAGCCAAAGCCGCTACACTTGAACCAACTGGCAATTAGCCAGACCAAACGGTGCCAGGTGTACATCCCCCGCTTCAACGAAGAGACCCGCCTCGACGTCATGCACGCCCTCATCGAGTCGCAGCCGTTCGCCGCATTGGTCACCACCGGCAGCACCGGCCTCATCGCGTCGCACATCCCCATGGTCCTGAACCGCACCGAAGGCCCTCACGGCACCCTGCGATGCCATCTCTCCCGCGCCAACAAACAGGGGCGCGACCTCACACCCTCAGTCGAAGCCCTCGCCATCTTCTCAGGCGCCCATCACTACATCTCACCCAGCTGGTACCCCGAAAAAGCCGAAGACGGCAAGGTCGTCCCCACCTGGAACTACGCCGTCGTCCACGCCTACGGCCCCATCCCGCTCGTCGAAGACCCCACACAGCTGCTCGCCCACCTCAACGCCCTGACCACGCAGCACGAATCCGGCTTCGCCACCCCATGGCAGGTCAGCGACGCACCGGCAGACTACATCGCATCGCAGATGAAGGGCATCATCGGCATCGAGATCCCCATCACCCGAATCGAAGGCAAGTGGAAGGTCAGCCAAAACAAGTCCGAGAGCACCCTCCGCGCCGTCGAGCAGGGCCTCGAAGACCTCAACACCCCCGAAGCCCTCGCGATGCGCGACCTCGTCCGCGGCAAGCGCCCCTGAACCGTAAGCCCTAAAGCGTCCCCTCCGTCAACTTGCAAACCCACCCGGGCATAGGTAGGATCACAACCTAAGAGACCGGCCTGCTAAGCAGGTGCCGCGATCCACGCTGGTTGAACCAACATTCATTGAACAGGGGCCTGGCTCGTATATATGGTTCGGTGTGCAACGTCCGCCAGTCCGGAATGCCTAAAGAACCACGGCAGGGTCCCGCCGTCTTAGGACGGGTTCACCAGCGCTTCGCACACGGCCCCGCGGGTCGGTTTTCTTGTCCTTCCTCTTCGTGCACCCCAATCTCCT
>DATDHL010000296.1:0-1784 GCA_036521575.1 Edaphobacter sp.
CCGTAACGAAGATCGACGGAGCGACACTAACGATCACGAACAAGGGTCAGCTCGTGCTCCCGGCAACGGTTGAGGTCAAGTTCAAGGACGGAACCTCAACCCGCACGAAACTGCCGGTCGAAACCTGGCTCAGCAAGAGCGAATACGTCTGGTCATCGGAAGATAAGAAGCCCATCGCTTCCGTAACGATCGATCCGGACCACAAGCTACCGGATGACGACCGTACCAACAACGCAAAGTCAGCAGAGTAGCCCTAACTGGAAAGCCGCCGGCCCGAGAACATTTCGGACCGGCGGCCTTTTTTGCTTGTGACCTTACTTCAGCTCGACAGGAACGAAGTCGAAGTATGCGAGGTTGTTTCCAGTCTTGTAATGCAGCGTAAGGAGCTGGCGACCTGCCTTGCGAAATTCGATTTCGCCACATTCGGCGCGGTTCCAGGAGTGGTACACCATCCAATCGGGATCGTGACGGTCAGGAAACTGGGTCCAGGGATCGACCGGAAGCTTGCAGTCGGCAGCTGGCTGATTGTTGAGCGAAAACTGGACGGTGTTGGCGGTATGCGAGTACATCGCGACGATCTTGTAACGGCCTGCCTTTTTGACGTCGACGGTGTAGTTCACCCACTCGCCGGCCTCTTCCCATCCAAGGTAGAGCTGCTGCCACTCGGGAAAGACAAGGCTGGGATGATTCAGATCAGCCAACTTCTTCACGTACGAGATATCGACGCCTTCGTTCTCGCGGAAATGGCAAATGTAGGCCGAAACGCCCTCCTCACAGTGGCCCTTCGTATAGTTCAGCTCGCCGCTGCCATGGTTGATCTTATCGGTGTCATGGTAGGCGACACCTTCGCCCCCGAGATCGTAGAGGACGGCCTGTAGACGACCGGGGATGACCTGAGGGCCGGACATGTGGGCCGCGTCTTGGAAGGGTTTGCCCTTGTAGCCTTTGGGGATCTGGCCCATTAAGGCAGAGGTGACCAGAAGCAATAGAGAGATCGAGGACAGAATCTTCATCAATTTTCCTCGGACGATGAGTTGTTGAGGCTATTGTTCGATGTGGTCTGCGTCAATTCATCTTCATCAACCCAACGCAGACCGCAGCTGCTGCAGCGCCAGGACTCCGAACCACGCGGCGCCGGAAGAGAAAATAGGTAGAGAGAGAGGAGTGCAGCTTTTCGACCCTGACGCTCCCAAGCAATATCTGTTGAAGTACAACGCGGACAGCGAGGCTGTTCAAAGTCAGGCTGATCCGGAATATCGATGGAGTTGGGGACGGGCTGTGCGAGTACGGCTTCCGGGGCTTCAACGTCAGAAGCTCCAACCTGCAGTCGAATTCCACCGACAAGGTTTGACATCTGCCAATCGAGGCGAACGAGGTTCTCGTCTTTCAAGAAACAAAAGATGCCCGCGGATTCGATGACAGCACGCGCCACGATCGCCTCGGAGAGATCGCGATAGCGGCGAAGAGTCACGAGATCGCGGTACTCCGGCGCAGGATCGTCGAGAGGTAGCGGTTCGACGAATTCGAGGCCCCGCCTGGCAAACTCGGCAGTGAGAGCAGAGCGGGCTTCGTCAACGAGTGAGTGCCAATCGGCGGCGAGCTCATGTAGTTCAAGCTCAGACATGGGCCGATAGAGATCGGCAAAGGTAGGTTCAGGACCGTTATGGAAAATGTCTGCCATGCCTCGCGATGGTAGCAGAGCGTTTGGTGGAACTAGTGTCCACAGATAGGCGGCCTAAACAGACGCTTCCCTACCCTTTGCCGTTCTCGATATGAGTAATCTC
>DATDHL010000297.1:0-16043 GCA_036521575.1 Edaphobacter sp.
CGGTGACATGTTGACCTGGGTCCACGGAGGTCATGTGGTGCGTTTGGGTGCGGAGTTCAGCGCTGTGCGTGACGAGACGGACTCGCTGAGCAACGCGGAGGGGACGTTTCGCTACGACAGCGGCGCTACCAACGGCCACGCGGGCGGACTCGTCGATTGGATCACAGACTACACCTTCAACGTCAATGCGTACCCGAACGGCGGCTGTCCGTCGATCCATGCGACGGTGCATGACTTCTGCTTCCGGTCGTTCACTCAGAGCTTCGGCGAACAGTCCATCACGTTCAACACGCAGGAGTGGTCAGGCTTCGTCCAGGACGACTGGCGAGTGCGGTCTGGGCTAACAGTGAACGCGGGGATGCGTTACGAGTACGAGCTGCTGCCGTTCCCGCAACGGCCAAATTTCGCGTTGGACGCAGTATTCGGCAAAACAGGTGCAACAAGCGTCTTTCCCGAAGATCGAAATAATTTTGGACCTCGACTAGGGGCGGCATGGGAGCCGTTTGGCGGGGGGCGTGGCGTGGTGCGGGTGGGGTATGGGTTGTATTTCGGGCGGCTCCCCGGGGCGACGATTCGGAGTGCTCTGGCGAACACGGCGCTGGCGTCTTCGACCGTTAATATCCGGATTGTGCCCGATACGGTTACAGGTTGTCCTCAGGTTGCGAATCAGGGCTTCGGTTACGCATGTGCCTATCTGACGGCTCCGCCGGCTGCTGTCACCGCAACGACGTCAGCGATGGTGTTTGACCGCAGGTTCCGGCTTCCATCGGTCCAGCAGGGTACCGTTAGCGTTGAGCGGGGAGTTGGAGGTGGGGTTGTGGGAAGCGTGACCTATCTGATGAATCTGGACCGGCAGCTTCCGAACTCGGTGGATATCAATGTTGCTCCTTCGGTGTCCACGAGAACGCTTCAGATGAAGGGCGGTATTGGCGCTTCGGGCGTTCGGGATGGTGAGACGTTTGTCGTGCCGGTGTACACGCAGCGGGTCAGCGCGAGCTACGGGCCGGTGACCGACATCGCGTCAAACGGGAATGCAAGCTACAACGCTCTGGTCCTTGAGGCGCGGAGCAGGGGTCGTAGAGGGCTCGAGTTCCACGTGAGCTGGACGTGGGCAAAGTCGATCGACTACGGCCAGAACGGCGGAGCAACTCCACGGATCAACGGGCAGTTCGATCCGTTTACGGTGCAGTACGACAAGGGGCTTTCGGCTTTGAACTATCCGCACAGAGTGTCGGCAAGCGCGGTTTGGGAGCCGCGGTTCGCGTCCGAACTCGGTTGGCTGCGGACCCCCGCCAATGGCTGGCAGATCGCTTCTTTGTTTACAGAGCGCAGTGGGGGGCCGTATAGCTATGACATCTTCGGCGGCACACGGCTCAGTGGTGGGCGTGAAAGTATCAACGGTTCGGGCGGTGCGGTGTATCTACCTACCGTGGGGCGGAATACGCTCCGGCTGCCGGATGCCTACAATGTCGATCTGCGCGTGAGCCGGGCTGTGCGTGTATCAGACGCGGTTCGTGTTCGGGCGACGGCGGAAGTCTTTAACCTGACGAACCACGTGAACTATTCCGGTGTTACGCAGAGAGCATTTCTTGTGGGCTCCACTGTGAATGGCATCACGCCATTGATCTTTCAGGATGCGGCTACTGTGGCAGCAGAAGGGCTGAACGTTCGGCCCTTCGGGGCGTTTACCGAAGCGGCGACGGGTGGAGTCCGGGAGCGGCAGATGCAGCTTGGTTTGAGAGTCCAGTTTTAACGAGCGCCGCGTACCTAGTGCTGCGAGATGGACAGAACATTGCTATCAGGATCGAGGAACCAAGCGACCTTTGCTCCGCCGGGTGCTGTCCAGATGCCCTCGGGGCTCTGTTCGAAGTAGGCGTAACGGGCGAAGACGAGTCCTTTGCCGGTGAGTTCGGCTACGGCCTGGTCGATGTCTTTCACCTGAAAGCCGAGGATGGTAAACGGCATGGGTGTGAACTCGCCGACACGCACAATGCGGATCATGGTTCCGTTCGCGTCCATGACGACGGCAAAGGTGTCATCACTCACGAAGCGAAGGCCGAGGACGTTCTCGTAAAAAGGACGGGCCTTTGCCGCGTCCCGAGTGGGAATGAAGGCGATGACTGGGCATGTGCACAGCATGATAGTTTCCTCTCTCAGCTTTACGGTTTTGCCTTCTCAGCTACGGTTAACCTAAGTACCCCTCCCCCCCATACTTCTGGTGATAAAGTATCTGTATTCAATAGCTTACGCCTTGGCTATTCCTGCAAAGTATTCATAACAAATGGCTTATTGATAAAGTGTTCATTACAAATAACTTATTGGAAAAACAGCGGCAAAAAGCTCCGGCAAAGGGGCCCGGAGCTTCTCTCTTATTGTTCTATATCTAGTTTAGCTGATGGAGCGAAATTAATACGCAATGAACATCTATCTGATTCTGCTTGCCTTACCGAGTTATTGGGCTTGACATGGATTTCCGGGTTCAGGCTTCCGTCCACACGGTTCAGCCCCTTCGGATTCCAACCAAAGTGTCTTCCTGAGCCAACGGTCGATCCTTGCTTCCTGTTGTTGCTACGGCGAGGATGGCAAGAATCGGTATCAAGCCTTTGGCGACGCTAAACTGACTCATGGATCTCGCTCAGCTCAACGAACATTTTGCTCTCCCCGGTATCCTCGCCTTCCACCAGACGCCCAGCGGCCTTACCTACGCGGACATCACCACCCCGCAGGCGAAGGCCACCGTCTACCTGCAGGGAGCACACATTACCGCCTGGCAGCCAACCGGCCAGCAGCCTGTTCTCTTCCTCAGCCGCAAGACCGACCTCGTCCCCGGCAAGCCCATCCGTGGCGGAGTCCCCATCGCGTTCCCATGGTTCGCTACCGACAAAAATCCCTCGCGCTTCCAGGGCAAGCCCGGCCCTTCGCATGGCTTCGCGCGCATTCAGGACTGGACCCTGGCCTTCGCTGCACTGTCTGGGGACGACCTCCACCTCACCTTTACCCTCGGTCCCCCGCAGATGAGCCGCGATCTCGGCTTCGACCACTTCGCGCTCGCCTACCAGCTCACCATCGGCCCCAGCCTCACCATGCAGCTCACGGTGGCGAACAAGGGGACCACGCCACTGGTTTTCGAAGAGGCGCTCCACACCTACTACCGCGTCATCGATGTCCACGAAGCCACCGTTACTGGGCTCGAGCCGACGGCCTTCATCGATAAGACCGACAACATGCGTGAGAAGGCAGCCGCCAACGCACCGCTCAGCTTCACCGGCCCCACCGACCGCGTTTACGAGAACACTGCCGCCACCTGCGTCATCCACGACCCCGTGGCCAAACGCAACATCACCATCACCAAGACAAACTCCGACACCACCGTAGTCTTTAACCCCTGGAAAGAACTCCCTGACATGGGCCCCGACGAGTGGCACGAGATGCTCTGCGTCGAAACGGTCAACGCAGCGGCCAACACCATCACGCTCGCCCCCAACATCACGCATACCATGAAGGCACACATCACCCTCGAAAACGCCAATACCTAGTGCGCACTGTGGCACACGTCTGGTATCCTGCTTCGGTTTTTGCACGGAGTGTGGAGGCGGCAAGTGAGAGTCAATGCAGTTCTGATGAGAGTTGCGCTCCTTCTGAGCTTAGGCGTCGCTGCGAAGAGTTCTACACAGATCCAAGGCCGGATTATGGACTCGTGGTTTTCACCTATTCTCGTAACGGACGCCCCGTTTACCGCAACGTGGCAAGAGTCAATTCGTGACCATGGAAAATCCATCTCGCAGATGACCGTGCGGATCGCGAGGGCAAGCAACGGTAGCACATATTGCGAGATGTTATTGCCAGGAGGGACGCCTTCCGAGATAGACGTAGATGATGTTCCGAATAACCGCATGATCACGCTGAATCCGGTTGATCACACATACCGTCTTTCAACACCCCAGGGAGGAAAGTTCCATCCTCTTTCCGTGCAGCAACTCAGTCAACTGCTTAAGGGTAATCAGGATGCGTTTGCTCAGGGCGTCGAACGTCCTCCTTTCCGTATGACCTCTCTTGGCGTAAAGCAGGAAAACGGTATGACACTCTATGGCCAAAGAGTCGAGTTGAACACCGCGAGTAAAGAGGTACGAGAAATTTGGCGCTCTGATTTGGGAGTGAAGGTCAGCGAGAAATATACGTGGCCGCTAGATGAGAGAGATCGTACAGGTACAACTAGCGACGTTCGACGCGAAGAACCAGACCCCAACCTTTTTAAAATTCCAGAAGGATATACCCAAATTCAGAGTGTGCCACGCGATCTAGAAGGTCTTAAATAACCTAGCTTGGAATAGCAGGCCACATCACTATTGAAGACACCAAAAGCTAGTGCAGCAGCCCAAAGATTGCCACTCCATTCGGCGTTCCGACATAAACTTTGCCGTTCACAATCATCGGCGTGATGAACTTGTTGCCATTACCAAAGCTGTCTCGACCATTCGCCGCCTGATTGCTGTTGTAGAGTTCGTTGGCCAGATTGGTCGCATCGTATGCATGAAGAACAGCCGGAGTTCCAATGTTGCTTTCAAGCGCCCACACGATGCCGTTCTTGTTGCCATTGGAGCTTATGCTCGGGGTTGCACCCGGATACGCAAACGTAGCCGACGAGGTGCTTGACGCTGTGCCAGCGAGCCTTGCGTTTGCAATCGGATAAGCGCGCAGAACATCGCCAACACTGGCGTAGTAAACCGTACTGTTGAAGTACGCAGGCATCGACCATGCACCTCGATAGAGCGCGCCCTCAAGTTCCTGATAGAGATTGCTGTTGTCCGTCGAATTAAATTTGCCGAGGTTGTCCCGGTCCGCGATGTAGATATTCGTGTCCTTGCCCGCGCCGACAAGCAGATGCCGCACCTTGCCGCTCGCGTCGGTCATATCGGGTAACAGCAACACGCCGCCAGAGCCGAGATCGATGTCGCGGTCGGATTCATCATAAGTATTGTAGGGTTCAAAATAATCAGCGACCGAGAGGTTTCCGTTGGCAGTGGACAGTTTCAGGATTGCATTTCCGTAGTCGGAGCTGGCCGGAAAGCCATTCGCATTGAACGACACATCGAGTGTGCCATTCGCATCGAGCAGAAAGATATTTCCCGCACTATCGGCAGCCAGACCTGCACCGCTCATCCAGACTGCGCCTTCGTTTCCATTCGGCGTAAGGTTCAGAATCTGTGTCTGCTGCAGCGTGTTCTCGCTGTAGGCCATGATCCAACCGGTGTATGGTCTTATGTCGCAGTGCGAGGTCCAGCCGAGGTAGAGCGTCTGATTCATCAGGAGCAGACCCACACGCTCAGCATATTGGCCGGGGTCGAAGATCACTTTACCGTTGCTGCTGTTGTCCCCGGTACCTGGATAACTGCCTGTAATCTCGGTTGGGCTGCCTGGAATTTCAAGGCCTGTCGTGATGTCGAGCGCGTGCAGACGCTGATGATAGGCCCCGCCATTGTCCTTCGACATCGCGACGGTAAAGATCGTCCCATTAGTCCCTTTGCGCCTATCGATGACCGGAGTCGAAGTGATGCCGATCTCAGGCGTGATCTGACTGCAGTGATGATCGTCGCTGGTCGTCTCGCCTGCACCGAGCGCCGAAGTAGTCCAGAGCTGCGTTCCGTTATCCGCGTCGAAGGCGTAGATGCTGGCATGCTCCGTCACGATATACAGAACGTTGTGTGTCTGCCCTTTGATCGTGACGCCGGAGAGATAGAGTGGCTCGCCGTCTACTCGGCCATCGACCGGCAGAAGATTTAACTTCCCGAAGTTGGCAGAGTTCACACTGCCTGGGGTGAGGATCGTCTCATTCGGATTCAGTCCGGTACGAGCATTGTCATAGTGATAGGTCGTTACGTCGATGCCGGTCGGGGCGGCGATCGTCAGGGGGAGGTTCACCGAGTGTGCGATCGTGCCAGCTTGCGCATTCACGCTGACGTTGACTGTTCCAACGGCGGCGTCTGCTGCTGCACTCAACATGATTGTCTGCGATATGCCGGGTGTGAGCATCAACGTCGATGGCGTCGCTGAGACCTCCGTGGGGAGATTGGAGAGCGAAACGTTCACGATGCCATTGAATTCGTTGTTTCCCGTAGCTGAGACGGAGATCTGTTGCCCCAGGGCTCCGGTTGTGAGCGTGAGACTGGCTGGTGAGAGGCCGAGCGAATAGTCAGGAGCCGCCGTGATATTGATCATGACCATCGCTGTATGGGTCAGAGTCCCCGCAGTTCCGGTGAAGACGACAGCTGCCGAGCCCACCGCTGCACCGGCCGCCGCGTTGATCATGATGGCTTGAGGCACGCCGGGCTGAAGCATAACTGACGAAGGCGAGGCGGTCACCCCTGCGGCCAGTCCGTTGATGGCAACGTCCACCGGAGAGTTGAAACCATTCGTTCCCATATCAGTCAGAGAAAGAGATGCTCCGGTCCCAGCAACAATGTTGAGGTTGGTGACGGATGCGCTGAGAGAGAAATCAGCCGCCGGCTCTGTCGGACGACTTGAAGAATTTCCCGAGCTGCACCCGATAACAGCAAACACGAGCGCAAGACACAGGGAGATAGAAAGGCCTCTTGAGAGAGGGTGGGGTGAAGCCACGCGCCGTAAAACGTGGGCCTGAGAGACCATAGTGCCCATATATCAGGTCGAGTGTGCGCTCGGGAATATGACTGGAGGACGGTCATACTCCAAAGCAAAGGTGAATCTTACAAGGCCGGTCTCACTTCAGAGTCAGTTTACTGTCAGACATCAGGCGCATGCAGGTTCGCGCTCAAAGAACGCAACCACTATCGCAGGTATTCTAGATCGCTGGCAATTCAGAATCCCATACCTCGTCTATCGGGGGAGCGAGGTTAGTTTATCTGAGCGTGGAAGTCGGTGTGCTCTATCGTTTTCCCTCGAAGCTGGCCGGTCCGCACAAAAGGAATTATTGAGCGAGACGAAGAAGGCCAACTTAAAGATATCGGTTAGGTGGCTGGGGGCGATTCAGCTGGTCAAAACGCGTACTTCAGTGCGAATTGAATGATTCTTGGATTGGTTGTCGTTGATGTAATGAGTCCAAACGCAGCTCCAGCGGTCACGTTGTTGATTGGTCCACCGAAGTTTGGTGTGTTCGTAAGGTTGAAAAATTCACTGCTGAACTGCAGCGAGCTCCACTCCCGGATGGGAAATGTACGCCGCAGTGCGAGATCGATATTCCTCTGTGGGGGAGCACGTAGAATGCCCACGCCGCAGTTGCCAAAGTCGGTCCCGTCACCAATCGGCGGCGCGGAGGTGAAGGCGTCTGGATTGAGATACCCGTTGATGCGCGAGAACAACGATCCGGATGTGGCTGGGTTGAGGCCGGTGCATTGAGCGCGCGAGAAGCCGGATAGATTGCCGTACACGCTGCCAGCGCTGCTGTCTATCACTGTCACCGGCGTGCCGGACTGAACAACGGCAACCGTTGATACAAGCCAATCGGAAAATACATGACGTAGTATTGCAGGTCCGCCTTCGATTTTCGGCGGGGAATAGAGGAGACTGAGAACGGCGCGATGGGCACGATCGAAGTCATCCAGCCCGCGTGCCTGACGTTGGTTCGTTTGGTCGTTGGTGAGGAAGCCCAGCTCAAAGTTCGACAGTCCTCCCGATCCGCTTATTGTGTTGAGGTTCTTCGACCATGTGTAGCTGCCCAGAAACTGCAGGCCGTGGGAGAGACGTTTGGTCACGCTGGTCTGAAGTGAGTTATAGCGAGCGTCAAAGGTCGTCTGACAGATGTAAGAGCCCTGTGCTATTCCAGTGAATGGGAGGCGCTGAACGATATTTTCATTCGTGTTCGTGGTCTCTCCATTTACTGGGTTTTCCGGACTTGCGAGTAGGGCTTGATTGAACTGCAGACATCCTGGAATATGCGTCGACTTGGCGCCTACGTATCCGATCTCCCACAAAATGTTCTGGGTGAGTTCGTATTGAAGATTGAGGTTGTACTGCTGCACATAGGGGTCTGTCAGGTGCGGCGAGATTGCGGCCAGCGACAGTCCGCCGCCGGGAACGCGAGGAAGAAAGATTGGGAAGCTCGAGTTTGGAGGAAGAGCTGGATTGTATGGTTGCTGTAGTGTAGCGTTCGCGTTCTGCACTCCCTGCAAGGATTGCTTGAATGAAAAAGGAGGCTGTCCCACTGTCTGTTCGGCAAGATCGCCGGACATACGGTCGTAGTAGATTCCGTATCCTCCGCGCAGAACGGTGAGGGGACGATTCGCAAGCTGGGCGGCGAAGCCAATGCGTGGCGATACGTTTGTGTAGGGGGTGGCCCATAGTCCGGAGTGTGATGACTTGACGACGTCCTGAGGCAGGGGTCCTGTGTAATTGGCGGGGAGGATGAAGCCGCTGAGCGAGCCCGTTTCAGGAACTGAGTGAGATGCGATGGTAGGGTCAAATGTTGGCAGCCTGCCTCGCGTCTCGGATGGAGCGCCAAAGACCTCGTAGCGCAAGCCCGCATTGAGCGTGAGCCAGGACTTGAGTCTTATATCGTCCTGAGCGAACCCTGCAAAGTCGTTGTAGCGTGTGTCCTTTCGGAACTGGCCGGAGGAGCCAGTCGCCGAGTAGACGTTGCTAATGGTACTTCCGTTTTGTGATGCGCTCTGACCCAAGAGAAAGTCGGGCAGGCTTCGTAGTTCGAGAAAGCCGTCGCTCACAAAGGGCACATTGACGTCGACTTCATGGCGTTTAACCTCTGCCCCAAGCCTCAGAGCATGTCGGCCGCGAGAGAGCGACACGGTGTCCTGCCATACGTATGTATTGGTGTTCTGCCAGTAGAAGGGTTGTCCTGCGGTTCCGATTGTGAACAGGCCGTCGACCGTCAAGCCCGGAGTCTGCGGCAGCCCCGATGGAGTCGCCATGCCGACGTCCGCAGCCGCAATTGGCTGAGCGATCACTGCATCGCCATCAAACCGCATGAAGCCAAAGCGGGCGACATTCACAACGCTGGGATTTAAGACATGCGTGTACGAGAGAACGAACATGTGGTTCTGATCAAGCTCGTTTGTGCCCCATCCCGGTACATTGGCGCCAAAGGGAGAAAAAGGTTCATCCGTCGAGGCTCGAGAATAAAAGAACCGCCCACTAAACTGATTTCTCTTCGATAGCACGTAGTCCAAGTTGCCTGCATATTGATCTTCCCTGTAGCTCGCGGGAATCGAGTAGGTCGACTCTCCAATTGGTAGCTGCTGCGGACTGTTGGGCAACAATGTTTGCGGGCTGGGGATCGCGTACTGTCCATTGGGAAATTTGAAATTGAGAAATGACAAAGCGACAGGGTTGATATTTGATCCGTCGCAGGAGATCTGTGCGCCGCCGGCGAATGTCGTGTACCCAGGATTGCCGGGGTGATTTGCTGGGCAGAATTGAGCACCGAGTGCTGCAGCAGAGCGATCGCTTCCGAGTTGCGGCAGGATCGCCGTTACCAGCGAGAGACTCGAATCGCCGTTCCGTTGTGTTGATCCCTGGTACGCGCCAAAGAAAAAGAGCTTGTCCCGCCGTATCGGTCCGCCGACAGTACCTCCAAATTGATTTTGTTTTAGGACCGGGCGATCCTGTCCGTTTCTCTTGGCAAAAAAGTCATTCGCATTCAACGCATCGTTGCGCAGGAACTCCCAAAGGCTTCCATGCCATCGGTTGCTTCCAGCTTTGCTGATAACGTCTACGTTCGCTCCGGCACCTCTGCCGTAGCCAGCGTCGAAGCCGCCTGTCTGCACCTTAAACTCTTCAAGGGTGTCGGGAGCAGGAATAGCGGTGCCTACCTCGGACTGATAACCAGAGGCCGAGTTCTGAGACAGATTATTGGCGTCAATGCCGTTAAATTGAAAATTGTTCGAAGTTGTTTTGTTTCCGTTGGCCGAGACGTTCTGACTATTCCTGCCCAGCGCAGCTGCATTGGGCAGTTCGACGACAACGCCGGGCGATAAGGCAACAATCTGCGTGTAGTTGCGGTTGGCTAGCGGTAATCCCTGGATCGTCTTTTCATCGACAGATCGACCCATCGTCGAACTCTCTGTCTGTGCGAGATCGGAGGTGCCGTTCACTTCGAGAGTCTGGTTAGCTGGTCCAACTGCGAGCTTCAGTTCAACAGTTATGATCTCGCTCGCACCTATATGCACGGCACGCATCTGGCGGGGCGCAAACCCGGAAGCATCCACGGAGACAGAGTAGTTTCCTGGAGGCAGGAGTGAGACGCGGAAAGAACCCTCAGATGAACTCACCGCTGACCTCACAGCGTGAGTTGCCTCGTTGACGACTGATACCGACGCTTTGGGGACGACCGCGCCCGACGGATCGATGACCGAGCCTGCAATTGCTCCGGTCCCTGGGCTCTGGGCTGTTATAAAAAGACTCGTTAGAAGTAGAACTGTAACTTGCGCTAATCGAGAACATCCTGCCAGGAAATAATTCATGATCTTGCCTCAGCATCCGGCATGGAATTTGTAATCTGGCCAGAGTATTGACCAGACGCCACTTTCTGTTTGTCACGACTTTGTCGGGATTTGGCGCAAAGTTGGTCACGTTGAAGACTTTGACAAATCGACGACATCACAATGACAAACGGTGTTTCGTGAGTTCCTATACTCGACTTCATTCTCGGGCGTTGGAGTGCTTATCCACTTGATCGTGGATAGCTGACCGGCACAAACAATACGGACTAAACCATGCTGCATCCGCGACATCGACGAAGGTACGTGTGTTCTATATTGGCCATCGCACTCTGTCTTGCGCTGATAGGCCGAGTCGTTGCGCAGAACTCATCGCCAGTTGAGAATCACGCGGGATACATACCGGCGATATCGGGCGGTGCGGGTTATATCCACAATGTAGATGGCGGAATAACCACACTCGAGCCTCAGATCAATCCCGTTCTGCTAGTGCCGTTTGGCTCTCATGTTTTGCTTGAATCTCGCGGCACCTTCTTTGGCTTTTATCAAAGAGAGAACCAGACCAGCGGGCCGTTTAAGGGTCAGGTGTTCAAGAGTGTTGATTATGCGCAGCTTAACTGGCTTGCAAACACTCACGTTATCGCTTCCGCAGGAAGGTATCTGCTTCCTTTTGGGCTGTATAGTGAACGGCTCGAACCGATCTGGATAAAAAACCTGCAAGATGCGCCGATTACTGCCGCGATCGGGACACGAACGAGTGGTTCAGGCAACGGCTTCATGCTGCGTGGAACTGTCGTGCAGAAGCCATCGTATTCCGTCCAGTACACGGCCTATTTTTCGGCGCTCAGCAATATCGATCACCTCCAATCAGCGCGCGTTGCTGGCGGCGATGCAAGTGTGTATCTGTCCCACGCCCGTCTGGAGATTGGAACGTCCTATCAACGCTTTCTTCAAGATCGTCACATCAATAGCGGCGCTGTTTATGTCTCCTGGCAGCCACCATCGGTCCCGCTGGACATCAAAGCTGAGGCGGACTTTAGCTACAACGGCCGGGGATACTGGCTGGAGTCGGCATACCTCTTTCAGCAATTGCCGGTCCCGTCTTTCTTTCGACGCACGCAGATTGTAGGCCGCATGCAGCAATTCTTTCCGTCCAATGGCGGCGGAAACAGTCTTCCTCGCGTCGATACCCAGAGATTTGACGCGGGACTCAACTATTACGTGCGTGACGATCTGCGATTCATTTCGAGTTACGGAAGAAGTTTCAGCTCTCAGGGCAATGCCAATATCTGGAACGTGGGCTTTACCTATCGGTTCTTATTTCCGCTTTGGCCAGGAAGGTCGAAATGAGACGCTTTGCCTTATGCGCCTTCTTCCTCATCATTCTCTCGAGCTTGGCATTTGCAACTGCTGCGTTGAAGAACGGGCCGGCACCTGCGGGCCGCGATCAAAGCGCAACTTCTCGCACTACACAACCCTCAGGCGAAGAGGTCTTCAAACAGAACTGTGGCCGTTGTCACACCCCACCGATGAGCATTTCTCCAAGGATCACAGGGACCGTGATCATGCATATGCGGACACGCGCACGCCTGTCCCGCCAGGATGAGCTGCTACTCCTGAAGTACATGGCTCCATAGAGAACGAGTCACTGGGAAATTCGATATGTTGAAACAAAAAGATGAGGATTGAAGAGTGAAGCACATACGAAAAATCTTGCCTGCACTGTTGATGCTTGGCCTTGTCACACACGTAACATCAACAGCTTTGGCGCAGGAGCAGATTCGCACTATCGAGATCCATGCTCGTCGCTACGCCTTTTCCCCGGCCGAAATCACCTTGAAGAAAGGAGAGACTGTAAAACTGCGGCTGCTTTCCGACGATGTTGCTCATAGCCTTGTTATCCCTGGCCTGCAAATCAGACAGGAGATCCCCAAGGGACGTCCAGCCGAGGTAACGGTCACGCCCAATAGCTCCGGAGACTTTCGTGGAGAGTGCGGAAGGTTTTGCGGTAGCGGTCACGGATCGATGCTCTTCACCGTTCATGTCAAGGACTAACACCATGCGGCTCGACGGTATCTTTGCTGTCCTGGGATGCGCAGCGTCTCTCGGCCTCACTGGCTGCAAGGTCACTCCACCCAGTAAGACTGAGGCAGCAGTCGTCCAATGGACCAAGTACCGTGTAACGGTTGGCGGTGTGCATGACAAAAATCCTGTTCCGAGCAACGCCGACAAGATTGAAGTAGGCAAGCAGGCCTTCGGCTTCTATTGCGTCGTTTGTCACGGTCGCGACGGGCAAAACACCGGCGTGCCCTTTGCCGCTAACATGTCGCCTCCTGTCCCATCGCTCGCATCCGTGGAGGTGCAGCGGTACAGCGACGGACAGCTGAAATGGATTATTGAGAAAGGCCTCTCTCCGTCCGGTATGCCGGCATCAAGGGGAATCCTCAGCGATGACGACATGTGGGCGATCGTCGTCTATCTGCGCCATCTTCCTCCTGCCGGAAGTCTAGGAGAGCCTCGTGCCTATTCGGGGGATGAGTATGCAAAGTAACCGACACATTGTGCACGTAGCCCCTTCAACTCGCAGTGGAAGAGACATGCTAATGATGATTCCCGACCTTGTCAGAGCCATGGAACAGATCGAACCTGCACAGTACGATGACGTACTCGCAAAAATATCCTTGCCTCTGTGTGGCGTCTTCCACCCCCTCGGCTTTCCCTTGGAGATCCACACAAACTCTCCTGCGGTTTTAGCAGCGGCGCAACAGAGTTGGGGATTGTTTCAGCCCAGATTTTCATGTGCCCCTTTGACTCTTCGTATCGGAGTTACCGAAAATACGGCCGATTCGCCTGACCTGCCGGCAGCTCCGGTTTGCAGAATCGAAAACAATCTATTGGCGAACGTTGCCGACGCCCGCAATTTCGTTGTCAGTGACCTAAATGCAGGATTCTCGTTTGGCTGGGTAACGCAACAGACAGCAGAGTCCAGCGTGTACCTGCGATATTACATCCTGGAAGCCACGGTGCTCTCCATGGTAGCTGGTCTCCGCGCTGCCCCTCTTCATGCCGCTTGTGTCGCTCCATTCGGCCATGGCATGCTACTCTGCGGCGACTCGGGTGCGGGCAAGTCCTCTCTTGCCTTTGCAGGCGCGCGCACTGGCTGGACCTTTGTATCCGACGATGCCAGCTATCTTCCATTCGACCGAAAAAATCGAATAGTTGTCGGCAACTGTCATAAGATTCGTCTCCGTGACTCAGGTGTGCAGCTCTTTCCAGAGCTTGAAGGACGCCCCGTCACTCCTCGTGCCGCCGGCAAGCCCTCCATCGAGATTCCGACAGCAGATATGCCAGAGTTGCTCCTAGCCAACTCCGCTACCGTTGAGTTCATCATCTTCCTCAACCGCCGCGATGTGAAAGCTCCAGGACTTGTCCCCTTCTCCAGAAAAGCTGCCTCGCCCTGGTTCAATCAATCTCTGTTCTCAACCACAGCATCGTACGACGCTCAGAAGGCCGCCCTTCATCATCTGCTTGATGTCGAAATATTAGAACTGCGCTACACCGATTTGGACTGGGCCATCGATCGGCTCGAGACGCTGGCACTCACGGGGAAGTAGACACTCTATGAACCCACACACGATTGCAGATGGCGCGCCCGCGTTGAATATCCCTCGCGAGGTCACTGCCCTCATAGCAGCACTTCAGCTTCGCGAACCCGATACAGCGTTACTGGAAAAACTGGGAGACCACGAGTGGAACAGCCTTCTCACTTTTTGCGACCGGGCGCATCTGACGCTATCGCTCGCACAGCTCCCCGTGAGCCGTTTTCCATCCTGGGTTGTTAAGAGGCTCGAGACGAACGTTGCAGACAACGCCCTGCGATTTGAGCGCGTGAAGGCAACCTACAGAGAAGCTGCGGAAGCGCTCGACAAGGCGAACGTCGACCATGTTGTGATCAAAGGCTTCACGCAGGCCCCTGACTACGTCAAGGACCCGCGTACCCGTGTCCAATCTGACCTCGACCTGTACTGTCCGGTTGAGATGATGGAGGCCGCGCGAATCGCGTTAGAGTCGATAGGCTACAAACCCTACGATGACCTGGATTACAGCCACGCCGATCACATACCGATGATGGTTCGTTCCGGTGACTGGAAGTGGAAAGGAAATCCATTCGATCCAACGATGCCGCTCTCGATTGAGCTGCATTTCTGCCTCTGGAACGAGTCCGTCTCCTACTTCGATATAACTGGAATCGACGATTTCTGGAAGCGTCGCACTACGCGCGCCGTCGACGGTTTTTCTTTTGTTTCTCTTTCTCCCGTCGATCACCTCGGTTACCTCGCTCTTCACATTCTTCGGAATGCTTTCCTTCGCGATACGATCCTTCATCATGTTCACGAGCTGGCTACTTTTCTTCACCGCCACGCCGAAGATGACGTCTTCTGGAGGACCTGGACTGAGACGCACGATCCCTCTCTTCGATCCTTCGAGGCGACCGCTTTTTACTATGCTCAAGCCTGGTTTGGCTGTAATCTCAGCCCTCAGGTCAAAGACGCAATCGAAAGTTTGTCGCCGCTGCAGCAGCGATGGCTGCGCTGTTTTGCAACATCCCCCCTTGAAGGTATGTTGAATATGAATAAGGACTTCTTGTGGCTGCACTTGAGTTTTTTGAAGTCGCCTAGAACAAAACTAAGACTGCTTAAACGAACTTTAATCCCCACCCACCTCGCGCGTATAAACTCTCCGCTGGTTCAACTGAACAACCAGCGAACCATGCGATCACGTGAAGAACATCCTTATGTGCAATACCTCATCTACCTGGTCTCTCGTTCCGCCGCCCACAGCCGTTCCAGTTTGACCACTATTTTGCGCGGTCTTCGCTGGCGATTCTCAGAGCATCAGCTCGTACGACAGTTCTGGGTTTTTCTCGCTGCCTCTTTTTTTTTGACTTGGGACTGTCTATTTATTTCTTTCTCTTCAATCTTTTTTTGATAGGGCACGGTTATACGGAAAAGACACTTGGCTTGCTCACGAGCGCCATGGCCATTGGAAACCTTGCCGGGGCGATCCCTGCCGGCAAACTGGCTCAACGATTTGGTCTGCGTCCTATTCTGCTCGCCTGTTTTCTTTTGGCTAGCGTGGTGTTTTCTGCACGTGCCATCCTGCTTCCGTTTCCATGGCAAATCTCCCTCGCTTTCCTGGGGGGCGTTACGCTGTCGGCGTGGGCTATCTGCCTCGCTCCGGCGGTCGCTCAGCTGACGGACGAGCGACAACGGCCCTTTGCTTTTAGTCTGGTCTTCTCGCTCGGCATCGGCGTCGGAGCTCTAGGGGGTTTTGTGGGCAGCAGACTGCCCGGCTGGCTTACCAGCCATCACATATTGTTCCAGCGCCTGCAACCAGATCAGCTCGTCCTGTTGTGCTCCTGCGGCATCGTGGCGCTAGGACTATGGCCAGTCACAAAGCTCGCTTTCAAACATGCACCGCTACCGAAACGTACTAGACCGTTTCTTGCGCCGGGCTTGCTGCGTCTCCTGCCCGCAATTGCAATCTGGAGCTTGGTGACCGGCTCGTTCAGTCCCTTCGCCAATGTTTACTTTGCCCGGCACCTGCGTATGTCATTGC
>DATDHL010000298.1:0-3772 GCA_036521575.1 Edaphobacter sp.
CAAAATAAACGCCGGCTCGATCGCCAGACAACGAGCAATCTCCACCCTTCTGCGTTCCCCACCACTCAACGCATATCCACGCGTCTTGCGAACATGTCCAAGATTCAACTGCTCAATCAACTTCTCCGTCCGCGTGCGCCGGCTCTCCCAGCTCAACTGCTGTGTCTCCAGCACCGCCAGAATATTGTCCTGCACTGTCAGCTTGCGAAACACCGACGGCTCCTGCGGCAGATAGCTGATCCCATAATTCCGCGCCCGCAGATACATCGGCAGCCGGCTGATATCGTGCCCATCCGCCAGCACACTGCCCGAGTCCGGCCGCACCAACCCCACAATCATGTAGAAGCTCGTCGTCTTGCCCGCGCCATTCGGCCCCAGCAACCCCACCACCTCGCCCTGCTCAATCTGTAGGCTCACGCCACGAACCACCTGGCGCCCACCGTAGGACTTCGCGATCTCCTCCGTCGACAATGTCTTCATCGTTACTTTTTCACCTGCGTCTCCGTGCGAACCCTGTGTCCAGCACCGCTGCTTCCATCATTAGAAACCACCACGCTCTCATCTCCTGACTGGAAACGCAACGACGCGCCCGTTACTGTTCCTCGCACATCATCCACAACCTTCGGCGGAGCCGCAGCCGTCCCCGTCAGCACAAACATCCCATCGCTCGCCGTATAAACCAGCTGTGTCCCCGTTGCACGTCGACCTGTTTGCTCGATCTCAATTTGTCCCGTAGCCACAATCCGCTCAACGCTACCACCCATCATTCCACCCGCACCACTGACCGGGGCCGCCACTTTCGTTCCACCGGCTGGCTTACTGCCACCTGCGCCCTGCACACTCTGCAGATAAACAGTAGCCTGCTCCCCGCTCATTCTGCTGTCGGCTGTCTCGACCAGTACCCCACCCCTGAACTCTGCCCTCCTCGCCTCATCCGAATAAGTCAGCTCCCGGCTGGACACACGCACCACCTGCGCTCTCCCCACCTCCTGCCCCACGCCAGCCTTCCCTCCACTCGTCTTAGACGAATCAGCCTTCCCCGCCCCACTATTCACGAACACAGCATGAACTGCCATCGGAGCACCCTGACCCGCGCCATGTGCCACCAGCCGCCGTGCTTTCTGTTCAAACTCAAGCACCGGCGCCTCCACCTGCGATCCACCCTGCCAAAGCCGGGCACGCCTTCCCGTCTCACCATAAAAAATCGCCAGGTCCGCTGCCCGCTTAAGCTCCGCCCGCGACGCCGTCACATGCACTACATCGTCTGAACCAGAAGAACCTGAAGCCTGCGCTCCACTCTTCGGCTGCACATAGCTGGCCTTCACCGACCCCTCGGCCACACCATCGCCGCTCGGCTGCTCCATCGTTATCTTGTCGGCCCACAGCACGCTTCCAGCATCCGAAACCTGCACCCCTCCGGTCAGAGTTACCCGTTCCGTCGCCCCGTCATAAACCGCCTTCTCTGCCGTAGCACGCTGCTCACTCGGAGCACTCGTATCCCCTGCCTTCCGCGCCGGCGTAGACACCATCACCAGATTCCCTTGCTGCACCGCAGTAGCAATCTGCTGCCCACCCCGCCCCACACTACCGCCCTTGTTGTCTTTCTGAGCCTGTTGTCCTGCAACAGCCGCCACCTCGAACCGCACATCCAGCGAATCTCCCGAGCTTCTACTCTGCGCTCCCTTATCGCTCACCCGCACCAGCTCTGTATGCCCGCGTCCATGTGCATCAGAGATTCGTTGCGCCCCGCCCACCTCAACAAAATGAGCTGTCAAAACATCTCCCGCCACCTCGCTCCTGGTCGGCCCACTCCCACCCTTCACCGCCGCATTAATCACCTTCAAACGAGCATTCCCACTCGCCTTAGCATTCTGCAGCCGCGCCTTGCTCTTCCCGTCCGGCACCATCGCAAGCTCCACCGCAGCCGCCGATAAATCCCGCTCACTCCAATCCTTCTCTGTCTCTGAAGTCCGCACCCGCTCATTCACATGAACCGGCCCCGTCAGCACCACCTGTTGCAGCCTTCCCGTCTTATCGAACGCCGCTCTCCCCTCAGTCGCCTCACCCTTCGCCTGCCGCAGCGGATCATCGACCCCATACCGAACCTCATCCCACAGCCGCGCCGACTGCATATGGCTGCTCGCATTCAACACCATCTCACCCCGCTGCGAAGTCACCCTCCCGCCATCTGCCCCCGTCAGCACAACATCGCCCTCCCCCTCCAGCCGCTCCACTGACCCATCGTTCCGCATATGCGCCACCGCCCGCTGCGCCTGCGCCGTCTGCTCACCCGTCGCACCTTTCCCACCCACCGACACAAACTTCGCATTCTGCATCGTCACCAGCAAGCTTGTCCTGTCCATCTCGGCCCGCGACGCCGTCAAGACCACCGGCCGCCCCTGCTGCAGCCCATTCACCTTTACCGCCGACTGCAACACCAATACACCCGTATCCGAGCTGTACTCCGCCCCCACAGCATGACCCGTCATCCCTCGAAACTCGAACTCAACCTCCTGATCCGTCGCCGCCACTCCAAGCTTCTGCAGATAGACCAGCCCATTCGTCTTCACATGGATCAGCCGCTGGCTACCCCCGCTCGTCGCCTCCCAACCCGGCCCATGCAGATCCTTGCCCGCCGCATAGTCCATCTTCGCCGTCGCATCTCCAGCCGCTGGAGCCTGCAGATCAAGATGAACCTCCCCCACCGCCCGCACTATCCCTTTGCTCTGATCCAGCTCAAACTCTTTGCCATAGATTCTGTCTGCCCTGTCCTGCTTCCGGCCATACACTACGATCCCCACATCATGCAGCGTGTACGTCCCATCCTTGCGTTGCACCGCCTTCGCCGCATGCAGCGTAAAGACCGTCCTGCCCTCCACCGTCTGCGACCAGGTAAACGCGTTCGTCTCCTGCCGAATATCCGCCCCCAGCTTAGCCGGCAAATCCCTGATAAACCGGCTCGCCCGATGGTGCGCATACACCAGAAAGGCAGCGATCACCATCACCAGCAGGCCCGCGCCCACCAGCAACCAAACCCGCAACCTCTCAATGGAAACCGAAACACCCATCTATCTCTATCTTCTCACCCGCCGCATCTTTCCATCCCACCCGCCCCTCTTCCCTCTTCCCTCTTCCCTGGGGTCTAAACTATCCTCATGGCCGACCAACTCTATCTAAGCCTCTGGTTCCCCAACTTCCGCCTCGAAGCGCTGCCCGAAAAGCTCTCCTCAGTCATGCGTCAGTTCGCCCTCATCAGTGGAGAAAAGCGAGTCATCGCAGCCAGTGTCTACCCCATCGGCTTCAACGAAGCCCCCACCTACCAGCGCATCTACGTCAACGACGATCGCTCTCAGGAGACCGAAGACTCCATCATCGAAAACGCCGTGTCCGAGGCCACCGAGCAGCTCCACGACGACATGGCCTATGAATTCGAGATGCGTTGGAAGCTCTGGATCCCCGAAACCGACGACACCCCACCCCCAGCAGCCCCCGATCCAGACATAGACCAGGACGACGACTACGCTTCCCTCATCCACCTCGACACCCTCTGGAAACCCCAGCCCGCCACCGTCCGCATCCTCGGTCTCGGCCCCAAATTCGACGACGCCAGCTTCGAACAAAACGGTCACATCCGCATCGACTTCGGCCTCGACACCCCTTGGCTAGCCGAAACCCTCGACGAAGAGGAACTCGACGAAGACGCCGCCAAACACATCCAGCAGAACGTCGAAAAACTCCTCGCCTTCACCCTCTCCGTCGAAAAACACTGCGG
>DATDHL010000299.1:0-2875 GCA_036521575.1 Edaphobacter sp.
CCGTAACAAAGGAAAAGAATGAGCGATCAGCAGCAGAACGATCTCGACCAGCTCTCCATCAACGCCCTCCGCTTCCTCGCCGTCGACGCCGTTCAAAAAGCCAACTCCGGCCACCCCGGCGCCCCTCTCGGATGCGCACCCATCGCCTACCTCCTCTATCACAAGTTCATGCAGCACGATCCCGCCGACCCCAAGTGGATCAACCGCGACCGCTTCATCCTCTCCAACGGTCACGCCTCGGCTCTCCTCTACGGTGCACTCCACCTCTCCGGCTACAACCTGCCCATGGCGCAGCTCGAAAGCTTCCGCCAGTGGGGCTCCCACACCCCGGGCCACCCCGAGTACGGCGAGGCCCCGGGCGTCGAAGTCACCACCGGCCCCCTCGGCCAGGGCTTCGGCATGGCAGTCGGCATCGCGACGGCAGAAAAGCACCTCGCCGCCGTCTACAACCGTGACCACTTCAACATCGTCGACCACTACACCTACGTCCTCTGCGGCGACGGCGACCTGATGGAAGGCATCTCCCACGAGACCGGCTCACTCGCCGGCACACTCGGCCTCGGCAAGCTAATCGTCCTCTACGACGACAACCTCATCTCCCTCGACGGCCCCACCGAACTCTCCTACACCGAAGACGTCACCAAGCGCTTTGAGGCCTACCACTGGCAGGTCCTCTCCGTCGAAGACGGCAACGACCTCGTCGCCCTCGAAAAGGCAATCCTCGAAGCCAAGGCTGAGACCGCAAAGCCCACGCTCATCCGAGTTCGCACCGTCATCGGCTACGGCAGCCCCAAGGCCGGCACCAGCAAGGTCCACGGTGAAGCCCTCGGAGCAGAAGCCGTCAAGGCCACCAAGAAGAACCTCGGCTGGCCCGAAGAGAAGAACTTCTACGTTCCCGACGAAGCCCGCGAGAACTGGAACACCATCAAGGCCCGCGGCGCACTCGCCCACGAAGCCTGGCAGCACAAGTTCGACGAGTACAAGAAGGCCTACCCCGAGCCAGCATCGCAGTTCGATCGCTCCGTCAAGGCCGAGCTGGCCGCCGGATGGGAGAAGAAGATCCCCGTCTTCCCCACCGACAAGCTCGTCGCCACCCGCAACGCAGGCCAGGTCGTCATGAACGCCATCGCCGGCGTCGTCCCCGAGCTCTTCGGCGGCGCAGCCGATCTCACCGCCTCCACCAAGACCATCTTCAAGGACTCGCCCAGCTTCCACGTCGATCCCGCAGGCCGCAACGTCTTCTTCGGCGTCCGCGAGTTCGGCATGTGCGCCATGGTCAACGGCATGGCAGCCCACGGCGGTCTTATCCCCTTCGGCTCGACGTTCTTCGTCTTCTCCGACTACTGCCGTTCGGCCATCCGCATGGCAGCGCTGATGAACGTCCACTCGCTCTTCATCTTCACCCACGACTCCGTCGGCCTCGGTGAAGACGGCCCCACCCACCAGCCCGTCGAGCACCTGACGAGCCTCCGCGCCATCCCGCACCTCACCGACTTCCGTCCCGCCGACGCCAACGAGACCGCCGCCTGCTGGCAGCTCGCCCTCGAGCGCAAGAGCGCCAGCTTCATGGCTCTCTCCCGCCAGGATCTCCCCGTCCTCGACGCCGAGAAGTACAAGGTGCACGATGGCACACGCAAGGGTGCCTACATCCTCGACGGCAGCGGCAAAGACATCATCCTCCTCGCCACCGGCTCCGAGGTTCCTCTGATCCTCAAGGCCGCCGAAGAGCTCAAGGCCGCAGGCATCGGAGCCACCGTAGTCTCCATGCCCAGCTCCAAGATCTTCGACGAGCAGGACGCGTCCTACAAGGCGTCCATCCTGCCCGAGAGCACGCCCAAGATCGCCATCGAAGCGGGCGCAACCCTCGGCTGGTACAAGTACATCGGCCACAACGGAGCCGTCATCGGTATCGATCGCTTCGGAGCCTCGGCCCCCGGCAACATCGCTCTCGACAAGCTCGGAATCAACGTCGCGCACGTCGTCGAGCAGGCCAAAAAACTAGTCAAGAAGTAAACCGCCAAGGGAAACCTGATCAAAAAGGGGAACCTGATTAAGTCGTTGCTTTGAAAGGGCGTGGCTTCAGCCACGCCGCTAGTACCAAAACCAATGGGGCTTTAGCCCCTGAGGGAATATCTACCTCAACCAGAAAATCCACTCTGGAACACTGACAGGAACGATATGACGCAGGACGAAGCAAAGCTAAAGGCAGCCCAGCGCGCTCTGGACTTTGTCCAGGACGGGATGTCGCTCGGCCTCGGCTCCGGCACCACTTCGACCATCTTCATCAAGGAGCTCGGCGAGCGCGTCAAGCAAGGCCTGCGCATCCGAGGCATCGCAACCTCGGCTGCCAGCCAGCAGCTCGCCGAGTCGCTCTCCATTCCCATCACCACCTTCGACCAGTGCCCCGAGCTAGACCTCGCCATCGATGGCGCCGATGAGGTCGGCCCTGACCTGGCTCTCATCAAAGGCGGTGGCGGCGCGCTCCTTCGCGAAAAGATCGTCGAAAGCGCCGCCCGCCGCTTCATCGTCATCGCCGATTCCACCAAGCTCGTCCCAGTCCTCGGCCGTTTCCCACTCCCGGTTGAAGTCATCCAGATGGCCCTGCCCATCGTCTCCCGAAAGATCGAAGCCCTCGGCCTCAATCCAAAGCTGCGCCAGCATCCCGATGGCTCCCTCTACATCACCGACGAGGGCAACTTCATCCTCGACTGCGCCTGCGGAACCATCCCCAACCCTGCAAAAACAGCAGTAGAACTCCGCAACATCGTAGGCATCGTCGAACACGGCCTCTTCGTAAACATGGCCTCACTCGCGCTCATCGCCGGCGAAGACGGCGTCCGCGAGGTACATCCATAATGCGCCCCCAGCCGCGCCC
>DATDHL010000300.1:0-1725 GCA_036521575.1 Edaphobacter sp.
CCCTCAAACGGAGGCTCCTGCCACGTCATCCCCGCGCACTGATACGTCTCCACATCGCCCGACCACGCCGCCGTCGTCCGCTCCATCTCCACCTGATGCGCCGCCAGCACATCAATCACCTTCGTCCACTGTGCCGGAACAATATAAGCAGCCGGAAGCGTAGCCTCCGCCGTCACTTTGAATCCCGTCTGAAACGGCAGCGACACATTCCAAGGCTCATGCGAGTATTTCACCCACATCGCACCCGAAACCTCGCTCAATGACCGCTGAAACGCATACCCCCGAAACAGAAACGGAGTCGTCTGCCCACCCCACCCCAGCGCCAGCGGATACTTCACATTGCTCAGCGGATGCGCCCCCATCCCCTCGGCCTCTTTATCCGCCGCCGCATTCAGCGCAATCACCTTGTCCGCATCGCGATTCATCAACTCCAGCAAACCCGCAAGAATCTGATAATTCCCCGTCACCCGAGTCTTGTAGTCCTTCAGCATATGCAACTCGACCAGCATCCCGGGCCGCCCCTCAAGAATCACGTACCCCGTCGAAAACCGCGGCGGATTCTCATTGAACCCCAGCCCCTGCGCCGGATCGTTGTCATTCACCAGCGTGATGTACGTAGGCGCAGCCAGATGCCCATGATCATCCACATACTTCTGCAGCGTCGGCGTCGCCACATCATCCACCCACTTCGCCGTGCCGCTCGGCAGATTCGGCCCGTCGTCAATCGTAAAGGTGACGTCGTACTGATAATCCGCGCCATCCGTCACATGGTCATCGACAAAAAAGTCCGGTAGCCAGCGATGAAACATCGCCATAAACGCCCGCGTCTCCGGCGTATCCGCCTTCATATAATCCCGGTTCAGATTCAGGTTCGTCCCATTCCCGCGCCACCCCATCTCCTCCGGCCCATTCTGGTTGATGCGGTTATAAGCGCCCCGCCGTTCATGCCCATCCGCGTTGTAGATCGGGATAAACACAAACACCGCCCGCTCCAGCAGCGCAGCCTTCGTCTTCGAGATCACCATATCCCGCAGCAACGCAAGACAAGCATCCTTGCCATCCATCTCACCCGCATGGATCGAGTTCTGCACCAGCACAATCGGCCGCTTCGCCGCATGAATCGCCGCCGGATCGAACACCCCCTCCCGCGAAGCAATCACAATATCCAGTTCCCGCCCCTCGCCCGTCTTGCCAAACGGTTCAATCCGAACCTGCCCCGGAGCCGCTGCCTGCACACGCCGCAGAAACTCCATCGTCTCGTCATGCACCGGAGTCGTCGCATAGCACGTCTTCTCCGCCGGAGTCAGCCACGCCGCATCACCCACCGGAACACACGGCGCAGCTCCACCCGCACGAGGCTGCAAACTCGCCTGAGCCACCGTCTGCCCCTGCGCCATCCCACCGCAAACCATCGCCGCCATCAAGCCCCATACAATCCGCATCTCGTCTCCTCATCGCTGCAAGTTTGCTCATCAAGCGGTGTAACTCTATTCTTTCGATTATGAATCAAGACCTCTGGACAGCAGTTGACCGCTACATCACAAACAACCTCATCCCTGCCGATCAAACCGTCGATAACGTACTCGAAGCGAACGCGCGTGCCGGCCTCCCGTCAATTGACGTTAGCCCAACCCAGGGCAAATTCCTTCATCTACTAGCTCGGATGCAAGGCGCCAAACGAATTCTCGAAGTCGGAACCCTCGGCGGATACAGCACCATCTGGCT
>DATDHL010000301.1:0-2221 GCA_036521575.1 Edaphobacter sp.
AATAAGGTGGGTGAAGTCCTTTGTACATCCACGGGGATGGATACGAACACGGGTTGTGCGATTCCTCGGAAGCGTGCAGGTTTTCGCGCGGGCTTGATCGTCAGGACTTCTCCGATCGGGAGGCGGCGCACGGCCGAGGGCGAGGCAGTGGCAATCACACGCCCAACCTGATTGGGTTGTCCGATGGTCTCGAGAGAGGCGGGACAGGTGCAACAGCAATTGAAGCCACACTTCAGCTATGTCATGTAAATACAATTAATATAAAACGATACTGCTAGCGAGCCAGCCGACAGACTCCAGCCTGACGTCAGCTCTATCGGCGGCGTCGACAGGATAGATCAGGGTTCGTTGATCCTGGTCGAGATTTACCTCGGTGTCACCTTCCTGGCCTCATTTTCTCGCTATCGAACGGACCCGTCTAAGTGAGCCAATCGTAATCTGATGCTTGAATGATCGCAGGTATCTTATTCTAATTAAAGGAAAAATATGAGATTGAGAGAAGCCAAAGGCACTTCCATCTGACATCACTCCCAGGTCCCTGCTGCCTTGAATGGTCCGCCATCTCGATCGCGTAGGCCTGCTTGTGGTTGTCATTGCCAACCCGTAGAACGCATCCATCCGCAGCAGACATCTGCGCTCACCCGGAAGGCGTCTCAGAACGCTGGCTTCTCAAGCACTGCGCCTGCTTTTGCGTTGTTTGTGGTGTACGTGATCTTTCGCACTTGCGACCACGCCGGCACCAGGCCCCACAGCATCGGACGAAACTCTTGTTCGTCTTCGTCGTCCAACCGGATCACCGGCTGTGTTGACTGGGGGCTTGCGTTCTAGATCGGGAGGAATGGTTCGGGGGACTTCTTCACCCTGAAGTATTTCTCGTAGGTCTCCCTGCTCGAGGATCTCCCGAATCGACCACACATTCCACCTTCTCTTACATCATGGAAATTACTGTACACGAGAGCAGTTCAACTCTGTCCTGACTTAATGTGATTCTTTAACATGGCCAGAACCCGCGGATCCAGCGGGTACGGTGTAACCAAAGGCTCACTGATAAGACGAAAGTCCGGATGAGCTGGATTCAGGAGCCAGTTGTCATCAGCTAGGACAATTGCCGACGGTACGATCAGGATGGCTGCCTTTGCGTCTCTGACAAACGAGTCGCCATACTTTGCAAGATGGGCAGGAGCCGGGGTAGATTGCCAGTCGGGTGGAAGGTCCTTCGGTTCCATTCGAACGCGGCTCACAGTATCGGGCACTTCTGCGACAACTAACATAAGATCGTCTGGAGAGAAGGTCTCGTTGATGTGAACAAAGTACTCCCACATGCAGAGCGACAGGTTCTCGGCAGTATAGACGACACGAGTGCCCCGGCTTGAAAAGCGGCCGCCGAAGCGCACACTTCCCTCGCCGTCGAAGGGTGTCGCAGCAAAACGCTTCCTGACCAGGCGGAAGACCCGTCTCAACTCACCCCACCATACGCAATTCGTCCGAGAACATCTTCTACCTCGCGGGCACCCAGTTCCGTATCAAGGAGTTCGAGCGGAGTGGAGCCGCCAAGAGCTTGATTTGGGTAACGGAGCCAACCCATAGCCTTGCCGCGGTCGCCAATATAGTGCTCCGCCAGGACCATGATTCGAACCAGTCGAAACAGACGGTCCGACTCAGTGCTCGCCAGATGGACCTGGTTATTGCGTCTCATCACGCTGCGATACGAGACCCTGAGGTACGCAGACATCTCTTTGAGGGTTTGACCGGAGGCACTGGCAACATACCGTACTGCCTCCTGGCGAAACCCAGCGCGGATAGCTTCGGTCAGGTCTCGCTCAGAGTGAACAGGTCGACCAACGGCCTTTTCCCCACCTAATCCACCGACAATCATTTCGAGCTCTTCTACCATTTTGTCACCTATTATAGTGCCAAAAAGGTATATTACACCTTAGTTGTCCTTGGCCGCAAATCCCAACCACGCAGCCAGCCCGTTGTCTATCCTGATGAGGTATCTGTGGCTCGGATACTAACAAGTCGCCTTCTTCGAGGAGGCAGCACACGAAGCTTCCGCTTCAGCTCACGTTCCAGCACGCAAATAAGATCCTCGAGATGCAGGACCGCTGGGGAGTGGATAAGACCATGACCACTCGCTCAAGGCTCGAAGCCGAGATCGAGAACGGTCGCAAGAGCGAGGTCTGGCTCAATCTCTCCGAAGATGAGTACCGGAAGCTCAAGG
>DATDHL010000302.1:0-11344 GCA_036521575.1 Edaphobacter sp.
CTCTCCCCATCGCTAAAAGAAACTTTGTCCGCCCCGGACCCTCCCAACCAAGCGAGTTGTCTTCATCGGACAAGTTCACCCTACTCCGATCCGGACCGGCAGTTGTCTCGGCATCGTCATTCCATTGTCACTTTACAGACAGACAGCTCCACTCCGGCCGCCCCATGTACTAGCTTTCACCCTCCCTGCGGTAGACTGAAAATCGGCACCCCATGTCCGAAAATAAGCAAAAGTTCTACCAGACAACCCCGATCTACTACGTCAACGCGCGCCCACACATCGGCCACGCCTATACCACCATCGCGGCCGACGTCATCGCTCGCCGCCATCGTCTCCTCGGCGACGACACCTTCTTCCTCACCGGCACCGACGAGCACGGCCAAAAAGTCGAGCGCTCCGCCGCCGCCGCCGGCCTCTCCCCCCAGGCCTTCGCCGACCAGGTCTCCGCTTCCTTCCGCGCCCTCTGGGACCGCATGGGCATCACCTACAACGACTACATCCGCACCACCGACCCCCATCACAAATCCGCCGTCCAGAAGCTCTTCCAACTCCTCCGCGACCGCGACGCCATCTACCTCAGCACCTACACCGGCCAATACTCCGTAGGCGAGGAGATGTTCGTCGAAGGCCCCCCCGGCACCATAGGCCCCGACGGCAGACCCACCGAGACCGTCACCGAGGAGAACTACTTCTTCCGCCTCTCGGCTTACCAGCGTCAACTCATCGACCTCATTGAGAGCAACCAACTTGAAATCCAACCCGAAGTCCGCCGCAACGAGGTGCTCAGCTTCCTCCGCGGTAACGTCTCTGAGGCTGCCGAAACCAGCAAGTCGAATCTCGGCAACCCCTACGTCCCCGGCGCACTTAAAGACTTCTCCCTCTCCCGCACCAGCGTAAGTTGGGGCGTTCCCGTACCCGGCGACGAAAAGCACAGCATCTACGTCTGGTTCGACGCGCTCATCAACTACATCAGTGCCATCGGCTACGGCAGCGACGACCCCCAGCAGCAGAAGAAGTTCGAGCACTACTGGCCCGCCGACCTGCACCTCGTAGGCAAAGAAATCATCCGCTTCCACTGCGTCTACTGGCCCGCTGTCCTCATGGCCGCTGGACTGCCGTTACCCAAGGCCATTACCGCCCACGGATGGTTACTCTTCGAAGAATCAAAAATGTCGAAGAGCCGCGGCAACATAGTCCGCACCGAAACCATCCTCGACACCTTCGGATCACTCCTTATTCCCTCTACAGTGTCATCCCGACCGGAGCGCAGCGGAGCGGAGGGAACTGCTTTACCCGAACCGCCACTGCCACCAACCAAAGCCGAACAAGACCTCTTCGCCGCCGACGTCCTACGCTACTTCCTCCTCCGTGAGATCCCCTTCGGCCAGGACGGCAGCTTCAGCTTCGACGCCCTCGTCCAGCGCTACAACAGCGACCTAGCCAACGGCTACGGCAATCTTGTCAGCCGCACACTAAGCATGATTCAAAAATACTTCGACGGCTATGTGAACCCGTCTGGTAGACGCGTCAACAAATTTGTATATGCACCGGCCGTCAATCTCATCGAACACTGTTCCATCAACTCTGACCCCACCAACCTGACGCGATACCTCACAGGCATCTCCGGTGTAATTGCAGTCGTAGACAAGTTCATCACGGATAAAGCTCCTTGGAAGGTTGCAGCCGATCCGGACGAAGACGCTCAACTCGATCTCGAAGAGATTCTCTACACTGCAGCCGAATCGATCCGAATCATCACGGCACTTCTCTATCCAATTCTTCCCTTCACTACCGCGAAAGTCTGGGAGCAACTCGGCTTAGGTAGCATCGATGCGGCTATCAAAGAAGGCGAGCTATCCAATCTCCAATGGGGTGGCCTGCAAAAAGGTGTTCGTCTCGCAGAACTCTCCCCCATCTTCCCCCGAGCACCAAAGGAACTCATCCAGATCATGACCGACATGGAAAATCCCACCGCTCCTACCCCGTCCAAGCTGGTCGACGAGAAGACCACCCACACCACCCCCGCGCCCGAAGACCCCACCCACCCCGGAGCAGCCCCACGCACCAGCACTCTCGCCGAAGCAAACCCCGGAGCCACAGTCGCAGGCAGCGCCTCCGTCGCCACCGAGCGCCCCGCCACCCCGCCCCACACTGAAGCAGCGGCATCGGGCATCTTCGCAGTCGCAGCCTCCACCACTCCCGATACCCCGCAAATTGCTATCGACGACTTCGTCAAAATCGACCTCCGCGTAGCCAAGATCATCGTCGCCGAGCGCATCCCCAAGGCCGACAAACTCCTCCGCCTCGAAGTCGACCTCGGCTACGAAAAGCGCCAGATCCTCTCCGGCATAGCCGAGTGGTACACCCCCGAAGAGCTCATCGGACGTCGCATCGTCGTCATCGCCAATCTCGCCCCCCGCAAGATGCGCGGCCTCGAGTCCCACGGCATGCTGCTCGCCGCCTCAAACGGTGAAAACGGCAAGCCCATCCTCGCGACCTTCGGCGACTCCGAAGAGATCGACCTGGGCTCCCGTCTCAAATAATCACTGAAACAGGTTGGAGAAAGCCTGATTCGCTGAAATCCGGAGGCTATGGGCGGCCACGAATACATCGTCGCCGCCCAGCTCCGGCATGAATATTCCTAAAGAAACATAGTTCACCTAATGACATCGCCACTCGCAAAGTGTTACGCTGCCGCCATGAAGCGACCGGCATCGATTGGCGTCCTCAGCCTTCTCCTGATCGCAACCGCGACCGCCCTCACCCAAACACCCACAACACCCGACGCCCCACCCCAAACCACCGTCACTCAGAACGCCCCACTCAATCCAGCCTTACCGACCGTCTTCATAGTCGGCGACTCCACCGCCCGCAACCAGGCCGACCTCGGATGGGGAGACCACTTCGCCCACTCCTTCGACACCACGCGCATCAACGTCGCCAACCGAGCCCACGCAGGCCGCAGCAGCCGCACCTTCATCAACGAAGGCTCCTGGGACAAAGTCCTCGCCGAGATGAAGCCCGGCGACTTCGTCATCCTCCAGATGGGTCACAACGACGGCGGCGACCTCGGCGGCACCAAACCCCGCGGCACCATCAAAGGCCTCGGCGACGAAACCAAAGACGTCACCCTCCCCGACGGCCACACCGAAACCGTCCATACCTACGGCTGGTACATGCGCAAGTACATCGCCGACACCCGCGCCAAAAAAGCCACACCCATCCTGCTCTCCCTGACCATCCGCAACATCTGGAAGGCAGACGCGGACGGCAAGCCGAGGATCGAACGCGACATGGGCTACGACGCCGACATCCGCCAGCTAGCCACCGACCAACAGGTAGCCTTCATCGACATGGCCACCGTAGAAGCCGACCGCCTCGAAGCCCTCGGCCCCGAAAAAACCGCCACCCTCTTCCCCATCGACCACACCCACACCAGCCCCGAAGGAGCCGAACGCAACGCCGAGTCCGTAGTCATAGCCCTCCGCAACGCCCAGTCCCCACTCGTCGCCTACCTCAAGCCTTAAGCGAGATTTAAGCTCAGTAGAGTCAACTTGCACGGACGAGTCATCGGTCAGCTGTCTCGACAGGAGAATCGAAAATGCAAATGAAAAAACTTCTAGCAACGACGTCTTCGGCTCTTCTTCTAGTCATTGGTCTCCTGCCCGCTATGGCCCAGACCAACTGGGCGGTCGTGAAGACACTCCCCATCGGCGGCCCTGACTCATGGGACTACCTCACCGTCGACTCACAAACCCATCGTCTCTTCGTTCCCCGCAGCACCCACACCATGATCATCGACGCCGAATCCGGCAAAACCCTCGGCGACATCCCCGGCCAGAAAAACGCTCATGGAGTAGCGATCGTTCCTGAGGTGGGACGCGGATTCATCAGCGACGGCGGCGGAGATGGTGCTGTCGTGATCTTTGACCTGAAGACATATGCCACTCTGGGAAAAATCGCCGCGCAACCCGACGCCGATGGCATCATCTATGACCCCTCCGTCGGGCGCGTCCTCGTCGTGTCAGGAGACGGTGGGACCTTAATGTCGTTCAAGCCTGACATTGACCCCTCCGCTGGAAAGATCGAAGCCCCGATCGATCTAGGCGGCAAACCGGAGTTTCTCGCGTCCGGCGGCGACGGCAAGGTGTACATCAATCTCGTGGACAAAGACACAGTAGCAGTCGTGGACTTCAAAGCGAGAAAAGTAATCGCTCGCTGGCCCGTTGCGCCCGGCGGCTCCCCGGTTGGAATGTCGATCGACACAAAAAATCATCGTCTTTTCATCGGTTGCCGCAAACCCCAGAAGCTCATCGCAATGAGTACCGATGACGGCAAGGTCGTCTCCGATCTCCCCATCGGCGCCGGCGTCGATGCCACCAAGTTCGATCGCGGCCAGGCCTTCGCCAGCTGCCGCGACGGCTCACTCGCTGTCGCCAGCGAAACGTCGCCCGGGAAATTCGAGATCGTCCAGACCGTAAAAACGCCCCAGGGAGCAAGGACGATGGGCATAGATACCACAACCCACAGAATCTACCTGCCCACCGCAGAATTTGAGCCCGGATCGACAGGGCGACCCGTCATAAAGCCGGATACTTTTATGATCGTGGTCGTCGCACAGCACGCCCCGCAATAGGCCCTTCGCGAACCCACATCCTCCCCAGACCATTTACACTAGATACTGGGTCGAATTGCGCCCCCGAAGGACACCAGGTTTGCTCAACTCAGCTATAGCTAAAGTCTTTGGTACCAGCAACGAGCGCGCCATCAAGCGCCTAATGCCCATCGTCGCGCAGATCAACGCCTTCGAGCCCACCATCCAGGCGCTCTCCGACGACGAACTCCGCGCCAAGACCATCGAATTCCGCCAACGCATCGCCGATGCCCTCAAAGGCATCGAAGACACCCCGGAAAACAAAGACGAGCGCATCGCCGCCGAAAAGGCAGCCCTCGACGCCATCCTCCCCGAGGCCTTCGCCGTCGTCCGCGAAGCAGGCAAGCGCGCCGTCGGCATGCGTCACTTCGACGTCCAGCTCATCGGCGGCATCGTCCTCCACTCCGGCAAAATCTCCGAGATGAAGACCGGGGAAGGAAAAACCCTCGTCGCCACGCTTCCCTGCTATCTCAACGCCCTCGCTGGCCGCGGCGTCCACGTCGTCACCGTCAACGACTACCTCGCCAAGCGCGACGCCGAATGGATGGGCAAGATCTACGGCTTCCTCGGCCTCTCCGTCGGCGTCATCGTCCACGACCTCGACGACGCCCAGCGCCGCGCCGCCTACGGCTCCGACATCACCTACGGCACCAACAACGAGTTCGGCTTCGACTACCTCCGCGACAACATGAAGTTCGAGCTCGCCGATCAGGTCCAGCGCAGCCACTACTACTGCATCGTCGACGAAGTGGACTCCATCCTCATCGACGAGGCCCGCACCCCGCTCATCATCAGCGGCCCCACCGACCAGACAACCGACAAGTACGCCCGCGTCAACGTCATCATCCCCAAGCTCGAACTCGGCGAGCTCATCGAAACCCTCGAGACCAAAACCTGGTCCGGCGATTACGTCGTAGACGAAAAGACCCGCTCCATCACCGTCACCGACGAGGGTTGGGAAAAGATTGAAGGCCTTCTCGGCATCGGCAACATCGCCGACCCCGAAAACTGGGACCTCAAGCACCACGTCGAGACCGCCATCAAGGCCCACTCCCTCTACCGGCGCGACGTCGAGTACGTCGTCAAAGACGGCGAAGTCATCATCGTCGATGAGTTCACCGGCCGCCTCATGCCCGGCCGCCGCTGGTCCGACGGTCTGCATCAGGCAGTCGAAGCCAAGGAAGGCGTCAACATCCGCAAGGAAGACCAGACCCTTGCCACCATCACCTTCCAGAACTACTTCCGCATGTACAAAAAACTCAGCGGTATGACCGGCACAGCCGAGACAGAAGCCGCCGAGTTCGACAAGATCTACAAGCTCGAGATTGTCGTCATCCCGTCGAACCGCAAGATGCTCCGCATCGAGAACGCCGACGTCGTCTACCGCACCGCGAAAGAGAAATACTTCGCCGTCGCCGACGAGATCGCCCGCCTCCACGAAGCCAAGCAGCCCGTCCTCGTAGGCACCACCAGTATCGAAAAGTCCGAGCTCCTCAGCGAAATCCTCAAGCGCAAAGGCGTTCGTCACGTCGTCCTCAACGCCAAGTTCCACGAGAAGGAAGCCGAAATCGTCGCTCAGGCCGGACGTCTCGGCATGGTCACCATCGCCACCAACATGGCAGGCCGCGGCACCGACATCCTCCTCGGCGGCAACTCCGACTTCATGGCCCGCCAGGACCTCGTCCGCAAGCAGCAGGCCCGCGCCGTCTCAGCAGCTGAGGGAGCCATCTCCCCCGTCGCCGGTCCCGGCATGTTCCGCTTCTACTACCAGTCGCAGGAGTTCGAGACCACGCAGGCCGCATGGGACGCTGCAGTAGCCTCGCACGAAGCCGCAGCCAAGACTGAGCATAACGAGGTTGTCGGCGCCGGTGGCCTGCACATTCTCGGCACCGAGCGCCACGAATCCCGCCGTGTCGACAACCAGCTTCGCGGACGCGCAGGCCGTCAGGGCGACCCCGGTGCTTCGCGCTTCTACCTCTCGCTCGAAGACGACCTCATGCGCATCTTCGCCCGCGAGTGGGTCTCCACGCTACTCCAGCGCCTCGGCATGGAAGAAGGTGTCCCCATCGAATCCGGCATGATCTCCCGCCGCATCGAAGCCGCGCAGAAGGCGGTCGAAACCCAGAACTTCGAGTCCCGCAAGCACGTCCTCGAGTACGACGACGTCATGAACAAGCAGCGCGAAGCCGTCTACGGCCTCCGCCGCCAGCTCATGGAAGGCGTCGACCAGAAGCAGCTCATCACCGACGACTACGTCTCTACCATCCTCTCCAACGTCCTCGACGAGAACGCCCCCGAGAAGATCCACCCCGAAGAGTGGAAGGTCGAAGCCCTCTTCTCACAGGTCTACGACGTCTTCGGCGCGCACCTCGAAAACGAGATCGACGCATCTCATCTCAACCGACACGAACTCGGCGAAGCCATCTTCGAAAAACTCCGCGGCCGCTACGACATCAAGGAGCAGATCCTCGGTGCCCCGGCCATGCGCTACCACGAGCGCATCGTTATGCTCAGCGTCCTCGACGGCCTCTGGAAGGACCACCTCCTCTCCATGGACCACCTCAAGGAAGGCATCGGCCTGCGCGGCTACGCCCAGCAGGACCCGCTTGTCGCCTACAAGAAGGAGTCCTTCGAGATGTTCGAGACCATGATGCTCCGCTTCCAGGAGGACACCGCCCGCCATCTCTTCCGCATGCAGATCATCGGTCCCGACGGCAACCCCATCGAGACCCCCGATCAGATGCCACGCCCCACCGCTCCACCCGAGCTGGTCGGCCAATCTTCCTCGCAGCCCAGCCTCTCTGCAGGCTCAACCGCAGAGCCTAAGCAGCAACACGCACCCATCCCCGTCCCCACGCGAGCCCCATCGACCACCATCGACGCCCTCGAGCGCGAATTCCAGAAGAAGAAGCAGCGCGAACTAGAGCTAGCCCGCTCAGCCGGCTCCAGCACATCGGGCAACGGCAACGCACCACGCATCACGGGAGAAAAGATCGGCCGCAATGACCTCTGCCCCTGCGGCTCCGGCAAAAAATACAAAAAGTGCCACGGCGCCGAGGCCTAGAACAGCCTCCAACTCCTCGAGTTCTTTCCTTGTCGTTGTTCTTGCTGTTGCCTTTTGGTTGTCATCCCGTAGGGATCTGCTTCTGTCTTTGCAGTTGCCTGTTCTTTCTTTACCGCCTCGATGCTCGGGTGCCCCATCCATGGCGCGGCCTCATCGCGACATGGGTGGGAATGTATTCCGCTCCCCTGCCAGCTCTTGCCTTTTGCTGTTGAAGTTAAATGTTCCCATCAGAACAAAACCAACCCACCCGCCTACTTCAGCAAATCATCCAGCAATAACTTAGCCTTCGTCGCCAGAGTCTTAGCCCCCTCAACATCCCCCGAGTTCAGCGCCTCCTGGGCCTGCCGCTGAAAGTTCTTCACCTTGCTGATCTGTGCCTTCTGATCATCCGACATCTGCGCCGGCAGAGCATTCAGCCGCTTCTCATTCGCGGCAATCATATCCGCAGCCTCCTGCTGAGACTTCGGATTTGCCTCTCCGCCGGCCGTCAGCGCACCTATCGCCGAAGCCTCGGTCCCCGCATCGTTACTCGCTACCTGGACAGGAGGCTCAGGTGTCGGCTTAGCAACGGGCCTTCTCCTCTCCCGTTTCGGCTTCGCAGCATTGGAGGCAACCGGCACCGGCGGCAGCTTCGCCACCTGAGACTCGATCATCGGCGGATGTTCCGGCGGAGGAGGCGTCTCCAGCGCCACCGGAGCCTGAATCGGCGGCAAAGGGGGAGCCTGCACCTTCTTGTGGCACCCTCCCACGCCAAGTGTCAGGCCTGCGCATAACCATGCAGCCGCCACTCTTCGCCTTATATCGTTCTGGTCCTTCAAGCGTCTCTCTCTCCTACCCTTTGCGTCCGGCTCCAGCCGCAACGCTCTTTCGAACCTCGGCAGCGCTCGAGGCCAACGGCAGCCTCAGCGTAAAGGTCGTACCCCGGTCATCAGCCGCCGGGTCAGCATTCGACCTCACATCCATCGCACCGCCGTGCAACTGCAAAATGCGATACGTCATCGCCAGCCCAATTCCGCTGCCCTTTGGTTTGGTTGTGAAGTACAACTCGAAGATACGCGGTAATAGCTCTACCGGTATACCCTCTCCTTCATCGACAACCTCCACAACCGCAAATTGATGGTCCCGGTGCATCCTGACCCACAACTGACCGCCCTTTGGCATCGACTGCATCCCGTTCAGCAGCAGATTCAGCAGCGCCTGCCGCACCAGCTCCGCATCCACGCGAACTATCACCGGATCGGGCGGCCATTGAGCGATCACGTGCACACCGTTCTCCCGCATCTCGGCCGCAGTCAACTCAACCACGCTGCCAACCACCTGCCGCAGATCATGTTCTCTCAGTTTTATCTCCATTGGACGAGAAAAATCTGCCAATGTCTGCACAACTCGATCCAGCCGTTGCATCTCCCCGGACAAAATCTCCACATGCCGCTGCGCCCCGCTGAAAGCCTCTCCATCGCGACCCGCCAGCTTCCCACGCAGTAGCTCAAGATGCACCACCATCGCGTTGATCGGATTCTTCACCTCATGCCCCACGCCCGCTGTCAGCCGTCCAATTGCCGCCAGCCTCCGCGCAATCTCAAGCTCCTGCCCCAGTTGCATCATCGAATCAACGTCCCGCAAAGTCACCAGGGTGCCCATATTGCCGCTGCCACCCAACCCATCGTCAATCCGGTCCAGCGAAATCTGCACCTGTCGCCCATCCTCCAGAATCACGCCATCCGCGCTCACCTGTCCCCCGCTTGCGAAAGCCTCCAGCACCGCCGCCCCCAGTGCCGTCTCCGGTTCAAAGATCTCTTCCAGCTGCCGTCCCACCAGATCCTCTTCCGGCTTATTCAAAAAGTAGGCCACGGCATCCGACACCATCACCGCTCGCTGGTCCTCTGTAAACAGCAGCACGCCATCCCTTAGCGTATCCAGCATCTGGTTCAGATTGGCCTGCAACGCCGTATAGCCCTCTTCTCTGCTGCGCAACTGTTCGCCCAACCGATCGATGGACTTCGTCACCCGAACCACAGCATCGTTGCCTTCAGCGCTCGATTCCGGCAGAGGCTGCGGCCCCGTAGACCTCAGCGTAAGGTGTTCCAGTTGCCTGCTGATCAGTTCAATCGGCTGCAGCGCCACATTCGCCAGCAACGCCGCCGCCGCCATCGCCAGCAACGCCGCTGCCAGTGCGAAGAGCATCGCCTTCTTCAACCACGGCTCATAGGCATTGCGCAAAAACGTCGATTGAATCCCGACATGCACCACCAGAAACGGCATCCCGTTCCGCTCCAGCGGTTGCGCAATGTCTAAGACCCTCGGCCTACCGAACACCTGTCGCGCCTGGTACAGAATGCTGCCTTCGCGCACGTTCTCCAGGCTCATCCGGTAAGCCATCTGCTGATTCAGTGTGTCCGGATCCGTACTGACCAGCGTCATCCCATGCGCATCCGTCACGCTCACTTCCTGCACTGTCTGCGAGTAGCGAAGAACCGCACTCATCACATCGGCCAGCGGTTGATACTTCCGGAGCGCATCCGTTACCGCCACATGCAGCGCCTCGTCAGTCTTTTCTACCGGAGGATTCGCCCGCAGTCCGGTCTCCACCGCCTGCCGCGTCATCAGCACGACCTCGCGCGCCAGTACGCTGTTCGCCTCTGCCGTCTGTTCCACCCTCTGCCGCAGCAATTCCCCAACGAACATCGACGACAGCACGAACACAATGGCAAACGTCAGGCCTGTGGCCGACAGCACTAGCTTGGTCGTCAGACGCATCCTTACTCCGTCGCCGAAGAGGCCGTATTCTGATATTCCTTCAACTTATTCTGCAGCGTCTTCGAGCTGATGCCCAGTATCTCAGCCGCCTTCGTCTTGTTGTTGTGCGTCGACGACAGTGTTTTCAAAATCAACTGCCGTTCAGCCTCATCCACCGTCGTGCCCACTTCAACCCGCACCGTATTCTGCTCTTCGATATAGCGTTTCACCTCCCCCGAAGCATTCGCCTCCGCAATGGCCGCCGCTATCTCTCGCTTCGCATACTGCCCGCTCTTCTTCACCAGAGGAGCAAATCCCGGGCTTCCAAACTGCGGCGGCAGATGCTCTACCCCCAGCAACCCCGACCCCGCCAGAATCACCGCACGCTCAATCGTATTCCGCAGCTCACGCACATTGCCCGGCCACTTGTACTCCTCCAGCCGCTTCAGCAGCAGGTCCTTCATCCCCGTGACCGTGCACCCGTGCCGCTCATTCATATCGGCGATCATCTTCTCGGCAATCTTCGCCACATCCTCGACATGCTCACGCAGTGGAGGCATCTGGATGTTGAACACATTTAACCGGTAATACAAATCACCGCGCAAATCGCCGTTGGCCACAGCCTGCTCCGGATCCTTGTTCGTCGCCGCCACTACCCGAACATCCACCGGAGTCTCCGCCTTGCTGCCCAGCCTCCGCAGCTTCCTGTCCTCCAGCACACGCAGCAGCTTGGCTTGAGTCGCCGCCGGCATCTCGCCGATCTCGTCCAGCAGCAGCGTCCCCTCTTCAGCCAGCTCGAAGCACCCCGCCCTGCGCTCCACAGCCCCGGTAAACGCGCCCTTCTCATGCCCAAAGATCTCGCTCTCGATCAGCGTCTCCGGAATCGCCGC
>DATDHL010000303.1:0-2953 GCA_036521575.1 Edaphobacter sp.
GCCTTATTGCCGCAGGCAATATCAAAGCCAACAGCAGTAGGGCTAATGCGATTCTCGGAAGCGATGACGCCGCCAATGGGAACGCCATAGCCAAGATGACCATCGGCCATAAGCGCCATATAGTCAGCCGAGCGAGCGCAAAGCTTCGCCTGCTCCAGCGTGTTCTCTTCGTGAGTTCCCCAGACAAGAATGTTGTCGATGTACTGCATGATGTGAGTGGATCCTTTCTGGCTGGCGGCTGGTTGTAGCCGTGGATAGCCGGGGTTGGGTTGCTCCGTCGGCGCTCATCGCGTCAGGCTCAAAAATAAGAGCCCGGGCTGTCGCCCGGGCTCGATTGTCTTGCGGAGTCGAAAGCTGGCCTATGCCTGGGCTTCCTCCGAAGAAATCTGGGCGGTGGTTGCGACGGTCCAGTTCGGCTCGCCAACTTTGAATCTCGCAAACCGACGGACGCTGATGTTCTCACCGAGCTTGGCAACCTTGGTCGCAATGATCTGCGAGATCGTCTGCGTCTGCTCCTTGATGAACGGTTGATCGAGCAGGCAGACCTCCTCGTAGAACTTACCCATCTTGCCTTCCAGCATCTTCTCGATGATGTTAGCGGGCTTGCCGGTCGCCGCAGCCTGCGCGCGGTAGATCTCCTTCTCGCGCTCCAGGTCCTCGGCGGTCACATCCTCGCGGCGAACATAGCGAGGATCGGTAGCAGCGATGTGCATGGCGATGTCGCGGAGCAGCGCCTGGAAGTCAGGCGTGCGTGCAACGAAGTCCGACTCGCAGTTCAGCTCGAGCAGGACGCCGATCTTGCCACCGGCGTGAATATACGTCCCCACAGCTCCCTCGTTCGTGGAGCGGGAGGCCTTCTTGGCGGCCGATGCCATGCCGCGTTTGCGGAGGACAACGAACGCTTCTTCCATCTGGCCCTTCGACTCCTGCAGAGCCTTGAGGCAGTCGCCCATCGGGGCGCCGGACTTTTCGCGGAGTTCCTTGACGAGTTTTGCATCAATCTTTACAGCGGTGTCAGACATTGTGATTCCCTTCTATGTGAAACGTGATTCAGACAAAGAGGGCGCAGGCATTGAAGCCCGCGCCCCCTGAATATATCCGGATGGCGGTTACAGCACGGCAAACACCGTGCCCTTAACACGACCGGGCCAATAGGGTTTAGGCTCCGGTGTCGGCGATGGCAGTCTCGGGCTCGTCGACCGATGCTGCCGCGGGGGCCTTGCGAATGTTTCCGCCGAGGACCGCTGCAAGATCAACGTTGTCGTCTTCGTCGCTGTCGGCAGCCGAGATGGAGGCCTGAACGTCAGCCAATTCCCCGTCCTCACCGATGTGCTCCGAACTGAGCTCTGTCGGCTCAACGTCAGCGACTTCAGTGGCGAAGGCGCGCTCGGAGACCATCTGAACGCCTTCGGCGGCCGAGTCAGCGATCTTCGTTGTGAAGAGGCGGATAGCGCGAAGAGCGTCGTCGTTACCGGGGATGACGTAGTCAACAACGGTCGGATCGCAGTTCGTGTCGACAACGGCGACAACCGGGATACCGAGCTTGCGAGCTTCAGCAACGGCGATGGCCTCGTTGTTCGAGTCGATGATGAACAGCGCATCGGGAAGCCGCTTCATGCTCTTGATACCGGCAAGGTTTGTCGACAGGTGCTTGCGCTCGCGTTCGAGCTTGATGACTTCTTTCTTCGTCAGCAGCTCGTAGCGGCCGTCGGTGGACATGTCGTCCAGTTCCTGAAGGCGCTTGACCGACTTCTGCACCGTGACCCAGTTGGTCAGCAGACCGCCCAGCCAGCGGCTGTTGATGTACGGCATGCCTGCGCGGTTGGCTTCTTCGGCCACCGCATCCTGCGCCTGGCGCTTGGTGCCGACGAAGAGGATGAGCTTACCGGTGGAGGTCAGGTCGGTGACGAACTTCGAAGCCTCTTTGAACATCTTGAGGGTCTTCTGCAGGTCGATAATGTAAATTCCGTTGCGCTCGCCGAAGATATATTCCTTCATCTTGGGGTTCCAGCGCTTGGTCTGATGCCCGAAGTGAACGCCAGCTTCGAGCAGTTCTTTCATCGTAATGTTTGCCAAATTGAGCTCCTTTGGTTGAGGCAACCGCGAGACCGAGAAGTCTTGGACGGTACCTGGATTTATCCCGCGTACGGGAGATTTGACTCCTTGCCTCATGCGGTCCCGTTTGGAGCACATGAGGGTGATGCGAGCGGGTGCGGAACCGAACGTCCTGCACCCGCTAATACTGTGAGGGCCCGTACAACCAAGGCTGCGACAGCTTGCAGTACCGAGCGATTAGCGCTTGGAGAACTGGAAGCGAGCGCGTGCGCCCTTCTGGCCGTACTTCTTGCGCTCCTTACCACGCGAATCGCGGGTAACGAGGCCTTCGGACTTGAGCGCCTTGCGGAGCTCAGGGTTGAAAACCATCAGGGCGCGGGCGATGCCGAGCTTGACGGCGTCTGCCTGACCCATAACGCCGCCGCCACGAACCGTGGTGATGACGTCAAAGGTCTCGCCGATGTCGTTGATGCCGAGCGAACGCTTCGCTGCTGCGCGCTGCTGGGCCGTCACGAAGTAAACATCAACGTCCTTCTTGTTGACGGTAAAGTTGCCGCTGCCCGGACGCAGGAAGACGCGTGCAATCGAGGACTTGCGGCGGCCGGTGCCATAGTACTGGACGAGATCTGCCATGGTGCTCCTTGAACTTTTTGCGAGAGGCCCGGACTACCCGTTGCGCCTCGCTGGTTCAGTGGGTTTCCCCACTGCTGAATCCTGAAAAACTAGCCGGCGATTTCCATCGGCTGTGGCTGCTGAGCGAGGTGCGGGTGCTGAGCGCCCTTGTAAACCTTGAGCTTCGTGGCCATCTGGCGGCCAAGCTTCGACTTGGGAAGCATACCCTTCACAGCCTGCTCCACAATGGCCTCTGGCCGGCGTGCAAGCAGCTTGACGAAGGACT
>DATDHL010000304.1:0-2152 GCA_036521575.1 Edaphobacter sp.
GGAGGACCTGCCCTCACACGTGCGGCTGCAACTTGAGGATGAGATGGGGGTTAGCGAGGGGAATGAATCGAAAGGTGGGGGGACTGCATCCTTATTCAACGAGACACCGCTTCCGGAACATGAACGGATGGTGCTGGAGAAACTAAAGCATGATGAGGCGACGCAACTGGATGAGTTGATGGAACGGCTAGAGGCGGAGATGGGGTCGGCTGAGATTTTTACGGCGCTGTTTGAGTTGGAGATAGCCGGACGTGTGAAGCAATTGCCGGGCAAAAATTACGTGCGGGCGTTCTGATTTCGTAGAGCGGTGTGGATCGGAACCGGTGGAAAACGAGGTTAAGTTCAGTCGGGACTTTGGCTTGGACCTCTCCGAGCGGAGACGAAGTTTTGCACAGAAACAAGTTTTGATTGTGACTTTCGGACGGCGGTTTCGTCAGTTGATGCATTCGGTAAAGATGACGTACCGGGCGGAAGCGTGTTAGGTTCGCAAGGGAATGAAGGAAGAATGGAACGTTTTGCTGCGGCGGAACGTTTTGGTGGATGAAGGGAACGAATGGGTAAATCACTTGTGATCGTCGAATCGCCGGCGAAGGCGAAGACGATCGGAAAATATCTCGGCAGCGACTACACCGTGGAGGCCTCTATTGGCCACATCATGGACCTGCCGAAGAATGATATTGGCGTGGAGTTGAAGAAGCGGACGTTTGAGCCGACCCTGATTGTGTCTCCGGGCAAGGAGAAGGTGGTGGACCGGCTGAAGAAGCTGGCGTCGAAGGCGGACATGGTGTATCTGGCGCCTGACCCTGACCGCGAAGGCGAGGCGATTGCGGCGCATCTGTCGATACAGCTGCTGCCAATGGTTAAGGATAAGTCGAAGTTGCGGCGGGTGACCTTCAACGAGATTACGAAGAAGGCCGTGAATGCGGCGTTTGCTCATGCTCGTGATGTGGATGAGAACCTGGTGGACGCTCAGCAGACGCGGAGGGTTCTGGACCGGCTGGTGGGGTATCAGATATCGCCCTTGTTGTGGGATAAGGTACGGCGTGGGTTGAGCGCAGGGCGTGTGCAGACTGTGGCGCTTCGGTTGATCGTGGAGCGCGAGCAGGAGATCAATGACTTTGTACCGGTGGAGTACTGGACTATTAATGCTGCGCTGAAGCCGAGTCCGGACGGGCAGGAGTTTGTTGCGCGGTTTGTCGGGATCGATGGGGTGGCGGCGCGGGTTGCGAATGGCACGGATGAGAGCGGGAAAGAGCTCTTTATTGCCAGTGCCCTGCCGAACAAGGAGCGGATCGAAGAGGTCGTCGCTCAGCTTGAGAAGGCGAAGTGGAGCGTGCGGTCGGTCGAGCGGAAGGAACGGCGGCGGAATCCGACGGCTCCGTTTACGACCAGCAAGCTGCAGCAGGATGCTTCGGGACGGCTTGGGTTCAATGTTCGCCGGACGATGGGCGTGGCGCAGCGTTTGTATGAAGGCGTTGAACTCGGGAACGAAGGCACGGTCGGTCTGATTACGTATATGCGTACGGATTCGACGCGTGTGTCGCCGGATGCGATTGTTGAGGCTCGCGACTATATCGAGAAGAAGCTTGGGCCGCAGTATCTGCCGGCGAAGCAGAATGAGTACAAGAGTAAGAAGGATGCTCAGGATGCGCACGAGGCGATTCGGCCGACGAGCGTGGCTTATACGCCTGAGGGGATTCGCAAGTATCTGAGCGATGAACAGTACAGGCTGTACAGGTTGATCTGGCAGCGGTTTGTGGCTTCGCAGATGGTGCCTGCGGTCTTCGACCAGACGACGGTGGATATTGCCGCGGTTGCGGACCGGACGTATGACTTCCGAGTATCGGGGTCGGTGCTGAAGTTTGACGGCTTCCTGAAGGTGTATGAGCAGGTGAAGGTCGATCAGGCGAAAAAGGATGATGAGGACGAGGACTCGGACGACAAACGGCTGCCGGAGTTGAAGGATGGCCAGGCGCTGACGAAGCAGAGGATCGATTCGGAGCAGAAGTTCACGGAGCCGCCGCCGCGCTTCAACGAGGCGAGTTTGGTGAAGACGCTGGAGGAGAAGGGGATTGGGCGGCCTTCGACGTATGCCTCCATCATTAATACGATTCAGGATCGCGATTATGTGAAGAAGATCGGCGCGAAGTTT
>DATDHL010000305.1:0-2292 GCA_036521575.1 Edaphobacter sp.
GTGGAGCCACCGGAGAGGGCGATGAGGCCGGTCATCTGGCGGCCATTGAGCGGCATCTCCGTGACCGTCTGCTGGTCAATGGTCTGTTTGAAGGAACTGTCCTCGGTCTGGAGGGCGAGGCCTTCGGCCTTTACTTCGACACGCTGGTCGTTGGTGCCGACCACCATGGTCACGTTGATGGCGATGCTGCTGCCGACTTCGAGGACAATGTTGGTCTGAACGTACGTCCGGAAGCCGGATGCGATTACGTTGAGTGTGTAGTTACCGACGGGTACGTTTGGAAAAGTGTACGAGCCACTACTGTCGCTGGTAACCGTGCGCGTGACGTGGGTTGAGTTATCAACGAGCGAGATGGTCGCACCCGGAAGTACAGCGCCTGTCGAGTCCACGACGCTTCCCTGGACGCTTGCCGTGCCGGCAGCCTGCGCGTGGAGCCGGAGTTGGGGCACACAGAACGGAAGCGCTGCAATCAATGCGAGAAGGAGAAATAACTTGTTACGTGAGATGGTACGCCGCTGATCGAGCATTTTTTTATCCTCGATACCTCTGTGACTTTGTTGACTGGTCTGCGTTAGAAGAGGTATTTCAAATCGGCGAGGACTATATGAGTTTGGTAGGACCAGTGTCAATAAAATTTGGCTTCCGCCAGTGGAACTTTCAGGAAGGGTCCTACGTCACGAGGCGGTGGCTGGAGAGCGGCGCGCGAGGGCTACGCGGGGGATCTGCTGGAGGTCGTCGATGAAGGTGAGGTCGTGCCAGTCTGCCAGGAGTTCGGCGAGGGAGTCGCGCTGGCCGTGGCCGATTTCCAGGGCGAGGAGGCCATCGTGCTTGAGCAGGCGGTGCGCTTCGGGGATGAGGCGGCGGTAGATTTCGAGACCGTTAGGGCCGGCGAAGAGGGCTGACGCGGGTTCGTGTTCGCGTACCTGGGGATGGAGGGTGGAGCTGTCGGAAGTGGGGACGTATGGAGGGTTGCTGACGATGGCGTCGAAGGAGGCACCGGGGGGCAGGGCGCTGAAGAGGTCGGACTGGAGGAAGCGGATGCGGTGGGCTACGTTGTGGTTTTCGGCGTTGAGTTGGGCGATGTGGAGGGCTTCGGTGGAGAGGTCGAGGGCGGTGATGTGGGCCTCGGGGAGGTGGACGGCCAGGGCGATGGCGATGGCTCCGGAGCCGGTGCCTACGTCGGCGATGGAGACGGGGTGTTCTTTGAGTTTGCCCTGGGGAAGGCGGGAGAGGACGGACTCGACGAGGTGTTCGGTCTCGGGGCGTGGGATGAGGACGGCGGGGGTGACGCGGAGGGTGAGACCGTAGAACTCCTGCTGCCCGGTAATGTATTGAATGGGCTCGTGTTGCAGGCGGCGGTGGATGCACTGTTCGTAGAGGTAGAGTTGGTCGGAGGTGAGGTCGTCGTCGGGGTGGGCGAGGAGGGTCGCGCGGGAGATATGCAGGATGTGGAGGAGGAGGAGTTCGGCGTCGCGGGGGGCTTCGGCGCGGAGGTGCTCGTCGGTGGCCAGTTGCTGGGTTGCGGCGGTGAGAGACTGGCGGAGGTTCATGGCGTGACGATCAATCGTGGATTGTGCGGACAGGACGACGAAACTGCGTTGAATTTTACGCCTGATCCGCGTGAGGCGGGGCCGATGTTTACCAGACTGCTGCTTCGATAAGGATGATGTTGCCGTCGGGGTCCAGGACTGCGAGGTCATTCTTGGTTTTGGTTGCGGTGAGCTGTTGTTTGTGGAGGAGACGGGCGGCTTTGGTGAGGCTCTTGGCTTCGAGTATGATGCGGGCGCGGGTGCCGAGGGTGGCGGCGGAGGAGATCTGGACCTCCTGGCCGGAGTCTCCGGGCATGTGGAGGAACATGGGGTCGCCTGCGATGGATTTGAAGTTGAGCTGATTGAGGTAGAAGTCGCGGGCGGCGTCGGTGTCCTGCATGGCGAGGGAGACGGCGACCATGCGATCGGCGATGCGGTCTTCGTCGAGGTGCTTGCCGCGGTCGTTGTAGTGGAGCGAGCCGGGCATGTATTGGGTGTACTCGATGTTCTGGTGCTCGGGGCCGACCATGGTGAAGAGGAGATTGCCTGCGCCGGCTTTGCGGACGGCGGTGGGATTGAGGCCGCGGTTGGCGTAGTCGTCATGGATGGCGTTCAGGTCGTCGCCCTCAAAGCAGAGATGGAGGAAGCCTGTCTTGGGGTCTTTGGCGGTGACGGGATAAAGCTCGATGAACTGGTGGTCGTTGATCTTGATGAAGGACTCGTAGACGACGCCGTCCTTGGCGAGGTTGAAGGCCTCCTGGTA
>DATDHL010000306.1:0-2384 GCA_036521575.1 Edaphobacter sp.
GCGGTTGTTCGGAGAGACGTTCTTTCTGGGATTTTAGGTTCAACGTAGTTATTACCGCGAGCGGATGCTCGCAGATGAGAGATTGACCGTGGCACGCACTACACCTCTAAATCGTTGCCGAAATATCGGGATCATGGCGCATATTGACGCCGGCAAGACGACGACGACCGAGCGCATCCTCTTCTATACGGGCATCACGCACCGTATCGGCGAGGTGCACGAGGGCACTGCGACTATGGACTGGATGGAGCAGGAGCAGGAGCGCGGCATTACGATTACGTCGGCCGCTACGACCTGCACCTGGAAGAGCATCCGGATCAACATCATCGATACGCCTGGCCACGTGGACTTTACGGCCGAGGTGGAGCGTTCGCTGCGTGTGCTCGACGGCGCGGTTGCATGCTTTGACGCGGTGGCTGGAGTTCAGCCTCAGTCGGAGACGGTGTGGCGCCAGGCTGACAAGTACAAGGTTCCCCGCATCTGCTTCATCAATAAGATGGACAAGGCCGGCGCGGATGCCGTGTATGCGACCTCGACGATCGTTGATCGTCTTGGGGCTCGTGCGGTTCCGATCAATATTCAGATTGGCGCAGAGGCTAAGTTTCTCGGCGTAATCGATCTGGTCACGATGAAGTCGATTCTCTGGCATGACGAGACGATGGGCGCGGAGTATTCGATCGAGGAGATTCCCGCAGACCTGCTCGAGACGGCCAAGGAAGCGCGGCATTTCCTGATCGAAGCGGTTGCCGACAGCGATGACGAGATCATGCATCTCTACCTTGAGGGCCAGGAGCCGACCGAGGCTCAGCTCAAGGCTGGTATCCGCAAGGCGACCATCGCGATGAACATCTTCCCGGTTCTTTGCGGTTCGTCATTCAAGAACAAGGGTGTGCAGACGCTGCTCGACGCTGTGGTGGATTATCTCCCCAGCCCGCTCGACATTCCTGCTGTCATCGGTTCGAACCCTGACAACATGGAAGAGAAGATCGTCCGCAAGGCAGATGACAGTGAGCCTTTCTCGGCGCTTGGCTTCAAGATCATGACCGATCCGTTTGTTGGGCAGCTGATCTTTATCCGGGTTTACTCGGGTCAGTTGAAGACCGGAGACTCGGTTCTGAATCCACGTACCGGCAAGACGGAGCGTATCGGCCGTCTCCTGAAGATGCACGCGAATAAGCGCGAAGAGATCACCGAGATCCTCGCGGGCGATATCTGCGCGGCTGTGGGTCTCAAGAATCTGGTGACGGGCGACACGATCTGCAGTGACAAGCACCCGGTTGTGCTTGAGTCGATCGACTTCCCGAAGACTGTTATCGAGGTCGCGGTTGAGCCGAAGACAAAGGCCGACCAGGAGAAGATGGGTATGGCGCTGGCTAAGCTGGCGCAGGAAGATCCGACGTTCAACGTCCACACGGACATTGACTCGGGCCAGACCATCATCGCCGGGATGGGCGAGCTGCACCTTGAGATCATCGTCGACCGTATGATGCGGGAGTACAAAGTTGAAGCCAACGTTGGTAAGCCGCAGGTTGCTTACCGCGAGACGATTCGCGCCAATGCTGAGGCTGAGGGTAAGTACATCCGTCAGACTGGCGGTTCGGGTAACTACGGCCACGCCAAGATTCGCATCAGCCCCAATGAACCGGGCGCAGGTTACGAGTTTTCGAACGACACCAAGGGCGGCGCGATTCCCAAGGAATACATCAAGCCGATCGACCAGGGCATTCAGGATGCGATGCATCGCGGCGTTCTGGCTGGGTACGAGATGGTAGACATCAAGGTTTCGCTGTATGACGGCAGCTATCACGACGTCGACTCGAACGAAATGGCATTCAAGATCGCCGGTTCGATGGCGTTCAAGGAAGCTGCACGCAAAGCCAAGCCGGTTTTGCTCGAGCCTGTCATGGACGTTGAAGTTACGGTTCCCGATGAGTTCATGGGTACGATCATTGGCGACCTGAACAGCCGTCGCGGCCGTATCGAAGGCATGGAGATGGTTGGCGGAACGCAGGCGATCAAGGCTACGGTGCCACTGAGCACGATGTTCGGATATGCGACGCATATGCGGTCGTCGACGCAGGGCCGTGCGAACTACTCGATGCAGTTCAAGCAGTATGAAGAGGCGCCGCGGTCGGTTTCGGAAGAGATCATTGCCAAGGTGCAGGGCAAGGACAGCAAGTAAGCCGGTGCCGCAAGGCGCGAACAATTTCGAAGTAGAACTTTAGAAGCACGAAACACGGAGAGAGTCATGGGCAAGGAAAAGTTTGACCGGTCAAAGCCGCACGTAAACGTAGGGACGATCGGGCACATCGATCATGGCAAGACGACTTTGACGGCGGCGATCACGAAGGTGCTGTCGAAGCACAACCCGAAGAACGCGTTCC
>DATDHL010000307.1:0-8801 GCA_036521575.1 Edaphobacter sp.
TGGCTCTCAATGTAGCTGCTGCTCTTCTCAATCCCCGGAATCACCGACCTCCGCAGAATCCCCGGCGGCACATTCCAATAAGGCCGAAACACAATGAACTTGATCGTGTCCGTAAACACCGGCGTCTGCGTAGGAGCAGCCTTTCCCACCACAACATTCATCGCCAGCGCCACCTTCTCGCCCCTTTCAAACGCCCGCAGCCGAAACTCCGGAATATTCACCACCACCGGAGGCGCCGGAAACTCCGGTGGCAGCCACCGCCACCGCTCCAGAGCATTCGCCAGCTGCTGCACACGAGACGCTAGCGGAACATTCAGCGCCTTCACGGTCGCCGCTCCTAGCTTTCCATCCGCCGCGAGCCCATGCCGCACCTGAAAGTGCTTCACCCCATCAACAACTGCTGCGTCATAAGCCTGCACATCCCCGCCCGCCGGCATATCTCTCAACAACCGCAGCCGCGCCACCAGAGGCCCCACACCCGCATAAGCATCTCCCACCCCAACACCCTTCGTCACCTCCGGAACCTTCGGCCCATCCCCCTTAGCCTCGAGCTGCAAATACTGCTGCAAAGCCTCCTTCGTCCGCCGATACCCATCAAAAGGAGGCTCCACCTCGTTCAGCACCGCCTGCACATCCGGCGCACGTACCACCTGCTGCAACACAAACTGCGGCAAGTCATACAGTTTCGACTGCACGTCAATCCCAAACTTGAAGTGCTTCGGATTCACCCTCCCGATATGCAGGTCCGAGATAAACCGCATCGTCGCAACCGTCAGTGCCGCATCGAACTCCGCCTTCTTCGCCTCCGTCGCGCCGCCCAACGCCCCAACCCGCTCACTCCACCGCGAAGCATCATAATCCGCAGGATTCAACCCCTTCTGCGCGCTAGCCTCAACCGCCTGAATCACCCCCAAAGCCTGCGTCGTCGCCTGATCCCCATTCAACCAAAGCGGAGCATAATTCGAAGCCTCATACACCGCCTGAACATGCTTGCGATAATCCGAAAAATTCGGCCGCTCCATCCCCTCCAGCCGTCCACTAGCCGCAATCTCTCTTAGCCGAGCCGACACCGCCGCCGAGACCAGAGCAGCCGCCTGCTCCTGACTCCGAACCGAGGCATCCTTTGCTACCGGACCAGCACTACTCGCAACCTCAACCGGCCTCGTAGTCTGCGACGAAGAGCTGCACCCAGCCAGCCACACCACCATCACCGGAACGCGAAGAAGCACCCCACGCATCGAACCAATCATGCGTACATCAAGCACACCGCACCTCACAAACGTTGCAGTTAGCTTTGACCGTGCTTTTGCCGTTGCAGTTGCCTTTGCTTTTCTTGCTTGTCATCCCGTAGGGATCTGCTTGGCCTTTGCCGTTGCCTTTGCTTTACCTACTTCTCATCTCCATAAATCCCTACCTCCACCGTCCCACCCTCAGCAATCTTCGCCCGGTACATCCCCGGCGTATTAAAGCTCCAAGCCATCTGTCCATCCGGAGCGATGGCAATCACACCGCCATCTCCATGAATCGCGCCCAACTCCTTCTGTACCACCTCATCCACCGCAGCCTGCAGTTTCATGCCCTTGTACTGCACCAGCGAGCAGATCGTCCGCGCCACCGTCAGCCGGATAAAGTACTCCCCCGTCCCCGTAGCCGAAACCGCGCATGACTCATTCGACGCATACGTCCCAGCACCAATAATCGGCGAATCCCCCACCCGATTCCACTTCTTCCCCTGCGTCCCACCCGTCGAAGTCCCCGCCGCAATATTCCCCTCACGATCCAGCGCAACCACGCCCACGGTCCCATACTTATGAGCATTCGGCGGCTCAATCTCCGACACCGGAGTCGCAGGTTCAGCCGGAGCACCCGCAGGCCGCTGAGGCAGCGGAGCCCCCTCCTTCTTCAGTTGCTTAATCAAGCTCTGCCACCGCCGCTCCGTAAAGAAGTAGCTCGGATCCACCTGCTCCAACCCAACCGAAGCCGCAAACTGGTCCGCCCCCGTCCCAATCAACATCACATGCGGAGACTTCTCCATCACCACCCGCGCCAGCGAGATAGGATTCTTCGTCCGCGTTACCCCAGCGACCGCGCCCGCCTTCATCGTGGCACCATCCATCATCGCCGCGTCCAGCTCATTCTTCCCATCCGCTGTAAACACTGCGCCCTTCCCGGCATTGAACAGCGGATCGTCCTCCATAATCCGGATCGCCGCCTCCACCGCATCCATCGACGAGCCGCCCTTATCCAGAACACTCGCCGCCGCCTGAACCGACCGTGTCAGAGCCGCCCGATAAGCCGCATCCGTCTCCTTGCTCATCGACTTCCGCTCGATCACTCCCGCGCCCCCATGCAGCACCACAGCCCAGCGATGATCGCCCTTCGCCGCCGCCGAAGCAGCCATCACCGTCGTCCCCGGCTGCAACATCACACCCGAAGCAACCAGCCCGGCAAACACCAGAAAAGCGCAAACACGCACATAGCGATTCATCACAACTCCTCGAAACATCCCGATAGATATACGAATCAGCAGTGTAACCCGGTCCCTGTCTAAGCCCCACATTCCTAGCGACATTCCAAAATCGCGCGCCGATGACTGTACTCTTTTCCCATTTTCGTCTACTGTATGTGCCTGTACCTTGTTCCCGCTGTCTCGGGCCTGAGTGAAGCGCGGCCGCGCTCCCCACACAAAATCTCAAGGAAGGTAACCCATCATGAAGAAAACCGCATTGCTCACTCTAGTGTGCATAAGTGCGACCCTCCCGGCCTTGGCGCAAACCAAATTCGACGACCGCCTGGGCACATCAACAGAAGTACTGAGACAAATGCTCGCCAGACAAGACGCCATTCCAAGAGATCTGCTCGAACAGGCGAGGTGCGTCATGGTCTATCCCAGTGTTAAGAAAGTAGGCGTCGGCCTAGGCGTAACCTATGGCCGAGGTGTACTCACCTGTCGTACTGGCCCTCATATGCAGAGCGAGTGGAGCCCTCCAGCGATGTACACAATGGATGTCGGTAGCCTGGGCGTCCAACTGGGCAGCTCTTCGACCGACTATGTATTGCTCATTATGAGCCAGCAGGGCGCAGACAAAGTTCTCGCTGGCGGCCTGAAGCTTGGCGCGGGCACATCGGCCGTTGCAGGTCCCACCGGGGCCAAGGCAATCGGACACAACGACGTGAACGCGGATATCCTAACATACTCTCGGGCAAAAGGTGGCTTATTCGCAGGCGCTTCTTTAGGAACGGCCTCCATGAAGTCCGACGATACTGCGAATCAAAACATCTATGGCAAACCCGTTGACGTACAGCAAATTGTCCGCGACGGTCAGGTCACCACTACGGCAGCAGGACAACCCCTGATCGATGTCCTGGAAAAGAATATCCCCGGGAAAGAAGAGACTCATAAACACAAGTAAATTAAGCAAAGCGAGCACTCTGCATGAGGGTTGGACGTCGTCAGTTGAAGACCGTCCAACCCTATTACTTCCTCGTTCGACAGGAAGCATGAATCACTTCCCTGCTGCGTTGCGATAACCCTCCAGAGTCAAACTCAATCCCTCCGCATAAGACGTCCTGCGTACAGAGCCGAGCAGCCCAACCAGCGCTCTGTCATCCAGCAACACAGGCGTCGTCAGCAGATAATTCATCTCCACCAACTCACGCATAATCGGCTGAAACAGCCCGATCAGTCTCAGCATCGTCTTACCGGCCACGAGCGTCTTTGGCTTGCGTCCAGCCAGCGCAAACACCTCGTCCACAATTTCGCGCTGACTCTTCACACCCGACCCGGCAAAGTTCCACCACCGTCCATAGGCCTCTGGCTTCGCTGCAAGATCCAGAACAACTGGGCCAACATCCGGCACGAAAACAAACTGATGCTGCGTATCAATCGGCCCCAACATATTCGCCGTACCGCGCTTCTTCGCCGCTGACTCAAACAGCGAGTGGAGATAGCTCTTCTCCACTCCCGGCCCATAGAAGTCAGGCAGCCGTAGAATCGTCCCCTCAATCTTCCCCTCCGCATGAGCCTTCAGCAGCACCTCCTCCTGCGCCTTCCGCATCTGGCCTTTGTACGTCTGAGGACTACGAGGATGCGTCTCCGTCACAGGAGTCGTCACCGGCATGCCATACGGATACACCGTCCCAACCAGCACCAACCGCTCCACGTCCTCCGCAATCGCTCCATCCAGCGTCTTCTGCATCAACACAGGATGCAGCTCGAACCTGTCGTAAGGAACCCCCACCAGATAGATCAACGTCCCCACACCCCGCGCCGCCGCACGCACCGACTCCGGATCATCAGGATTCCACGTAACAATCTCCGCTAGCGGATCGCCCCCGAAAGTCTTCTCTAACTCACCACGATTGCGCCCAACCACGCGATACTCAAGTCCCCGCGCCCTCAACTCATCAGCGATACTCTTGCCTACGGCACCTGCAGCACCAAACAACGCGATCTTTTTCATATCTCTCCTATCCACGAATAGATGACGCGTTGATAAAGGATGACTCACAACAAAGTCAGCTAAATCAGCTAGAAGGCAAGCCCACGACTTTCATTCGATGCACCTCCGGCTTGATCCCTCCCGTACCTTCTTCAACACCCCACAGCATCGCCCAGCCCTAGTCGAGCAATCCCGCCGACAGATGGTATACTTATCTTCGGATTGCTCACCGCTACCCCGCACTCGTGTGCAGGGCTCAACGCGGAGGTGGCGAAATTGGCAGACGCACTAGCTTGAGGTGCTAGCGCCGCAAGGCATAGGGGTTCAAGTCCCCTCCTCCGCACCAATCCAAAGAATCAATACGATGCGAGAAGGTCAGCCCGAAAGGATTGGCCTTCTTTTTTGTCACTGTAGCTGTTTTTGTAGCGGTTGCAAGAAAACTCGCCTGCTGAAGAGCACTCAAATATGGCAGAAGCCTCCTTATCGGCCGATATGTTTCTCCGCCTGATCGCTGCGTGATCTGAATCTTCGCACCTCAATTCCCTGCTTTCGATGGCTCGAAGAAGACCACAGCAGAATGCATCACGCCCGGCGGATTTTAAGTCCGATTCAAACCCTTCAGGCACCACCCTGCATATCATCGAATAAATAGCTTATATATAAGTACTTACCTTCGTTTTCGACATCGCACCAATTCGCACCCATCAGTACCAAATGCCGGTACAAACCGGCACCAAAACCGGCACCAGATTTCTTTACATGGGCGCGCCTTTTCGTCGCCAGTTGACCGGTGGAATGCCATTTGTCCGAACGCCCGACTACACGTCCAGACGACGACACATCCGCGTTTGGCGGGCCTGATCTTATTGTTGGCAGCCCTCTGACCTGTACAGACAGAAAATTGCGTTAGGTGGCCTTTCCACAAGATAGCTATTTTCAGAATAGGTATTGTGGACATACAATTCTGGAAATGGCGAAAAACCCCGATCATCGCGACCTCTTCCCCGGCGCACTGGAGATCATGATTCTCCAATCGCTGCGGTTGAAGCCCATGCATGGCTATGCGCTGGTGAAACACATCAAACAGGTCTCCGACAACCTGCTCCGAGTGGAAGAGGGTTCGCTCTACCCGGCGCTGCAACGAATGCTGAAGGAAGGCTGGCTGGAAGCTCAGATTGGGACCTCGGCCAAGGGTAGACCCACGCGAATTTATCGGCTCACGGCTGCAGGTCTTCGTCATCTCGAAAGCGAGGTTGTTAGTTTCGAGAGAATGTTTGCAGGCTTTACCCGTGTGCTTTCCGCGGCCAAAACATAGGGAGGTGTGGATTGTCACGATTCAATCGCTTCTTCTTCAGAAATCGCCGGTATGACGACATCTCTGTCTCCATTCAGGAACACATCGACGAGCGGATCGATGAACTGATGGAAGAGGGCATGTCGCCCGATGAGGCCGGACGGACCGCGCGTCGCGATTTCGGCAATGTGACACTCCTCCGTGAGCGGAGCCGTGAAGTGTGGCAGTGGCAGAGACTCGAATCGCTGCTGATGGATCTGAAGCATGTATGCCGTCGGCTAAGGCGGTCGCCAGGATTCGCGATCACCGTGGTGCTCACGCTGGCAATTGGTATCGGGGCGAATACGGCAGTGTTTAGTGTGCTCAACAGCGTACTAATCCGTCCGCTGTCTTACCCTGAGCCGCAGCAACTGGTTGCGATGCGTCTGAACGCCCCCGGCGCACCAGGGCTGACCGACTTCCGAGATGAACTCCGCATGTCGGCCTCGATGTATCTCACCTTCTCCGCACATAACCGTAGCTTCCAATCGATGGGCGTGTGGCTGCCTGGGACTGCAAGCATCACAGGACTCGCACAGCCTGAGCAGGTCAATACGGCTCTGGTTACCGATGGCGTTCTCCAGACGTTGGGTGTGCCTGCCGCTGCCGGGCAATGGCTTACCGCGGTCGACCAGGACCCGCGCGGAGCGCAGCGGGTGATGCTCAGTTATGGATATTGGATGCGGCGCTTCGGCGGCGATCCGAGCGTAGTTGGTCGCACTATAAATGTCGATTCCCTGCCGCGCGTGATCGCGGGTGTGATGCCGCGCGGATTCAAAGTCGTCAGTTACGACTTCGATCTCCTCGTGCCTCTGGCTTTCGATCCGGTCAAGCAGCAGCTGGCCGGATTTGCGTACCACGGCATCGGACGGCTCCGTCCGGGCGTAACGATCACTCAAGCCAACGCCGATGTGGCGCGTTTGCTCAATGTCTGGATGGACTCGTGGACGAACGGTCCAGGCACCGATTCGCATTCTTACCAGCCATGGAAGATCACCCCGGCGTTTCGGCCTCTGAAAGAGCAGGTGGTCGGCACTATCGGCAACGTCCGGTGGGTAGTGATGGCAACGATCGGCGTAGTGATGCTGATCGCGTGCACCAACGTGGCCAACCTGTTGTTAGTACGTGCTGATGGGCGCCAACAGGAGCTTGCGGTCCGCTCGGCGCTCGGAGCCGGACGATGGCGGATTGCCCGCGAGTTGCTGTTGGAGAGCGTGACGCTTGGCCTCCTCGGCGGTGCAGTTGGGGTGGGAGTTGCCTATGCGGGACTGCGTTTGTTGATAGCGATTGGACCGGAAAATCTACCTCGTCTGAGCGAGATCTCGCTCGACAGTCAGTCGCTCGCATTCACCCTGATACTTTCGGTGATCTCCGGGCTGTTATTCGGCTCCATTCCTGTGCTGCGGTACGCTCCTTCGCGGCAAGCCGTACCGCTGATCGGTGCCATGCGAACAGCAAGCATGAGCCGCGAACGACAGCGCGGCCGCAACCTTCTGGTCGTGGCACAGGTAGCCATGGCTCTGGTGCTGCTGATCAGCGCCGTCCTGATGATCCGGACCTTCTATACGATGCGGAACGTCGATCCCGGCTTCTCCGATCCCGCGTCGCTACAGGTGATGCGTATTTCGATTCCAGACACGCTGGTCCGCGATCCGCAGACAGTGCTGCGCATTCAAAACAGCATCCAGGATAAGCTTGCCGCAATTCCTGGGGTCTCGTCCGCGGGTTTCGCTGCTTCCGTTCCTATGAGTGGAGCCGAACCGAACTGGGATGGGATCTACCTTGAAGGAAAAAACTATGAAGGAGAAGAACCTCCCTTACGCCTGTTCAACTATGTCTCGCCGGGCTATTTCCATACCGCCGGTACAAGATTCGTTGCAGGGCGCGATTTTGCGTGGTCGGACGTATACAGCCTGAGACCGGTGGGGATCCTGTCCGAGAGTCTGGCTCGCGAACTCTGGGGATCGCCCAGCGCGGCCATTGGCAAGCGTTTCCGCGAATTTCCCAGCATGCCTTGGCATGAAGTGGTCGGGGTTGTTCAGGATGTACGAGAGAACGGTGTCAATCAGAGCTCGCCCGCAACCGTCTACTGGCCGTCGCTGATGCACGATCTTTACGGTCCTGGACCTCTCGATGCAAGGCGCACTGCCTACTTCGCCTTGCGGAGCAGCCGGGCTGGAACGCAGACCTTTATCAACGAAACGCAGCAGGCCGTCTGGTCGGTGAATTCGAATCTACCGGTCGCGTCAATCAGCACCATGCAGGATATCTACAGCCAATCCATGGCGCGCACCTCGTTTACGCTGGTCATGCTGGCCATTGCTGGAACAATGGCGCTTGCTCTCGGCACCCTCGGCATCTACGGAGTGATCTCGTATGCGGTCTCGCAGCGCACGCGCGAGATCGGCATACGGATGGCGCTCGGTGCGAACAAGAGCGAGCTGCTGTGGATGTTCGTTCGCTCAGCGCTGATGCTTACCGGCATTGGTACGGCTGTTGGCCTGGGCGCCGCAGCCGCACTCATGCGCCTCATGCGAGCACTATTGTTTGGCATCAGTCCGCTCGATCCGGTCACGTTCACAGCCGTACCAGTTGCCTTGGTTGCTGCGGCGGCACTGGCAAGCTATCTGCCAGCGCGCCGCACTGCCGCTGTCGATCCCGTTGAAGCGCTTCGAGCCGAGTAGTCAGGCAGCGAGATCCGTAGTTGTAGCCATAGGCCGGAGGCCTGTCGCGATTAGTAACCGTATATCGGCTAATGTTTACGAATGCGGTTGGTTCCAGTTGGACGAAAAACCGGTTAACCGTACAGTTCCTCGAAAGTCGGGTGGTCTCAATGGGTCGACGCAACACTCAGCTCAGACCCACATTCAATGAAAACAAAAGCTAAAAGCGCTAGCTAGGGTTAGATCAGCCGGAACCTTACCTGGCTAGGTTTTGGCCACATCAGCCAAACAGATCGATTCTTCAGGGTAAGCATTTGTGGATCAGCTGATTAGATAGTGTTGCATCGACCGGTTGAGCTGGCA
>DATDHL010000308.1:0-2402 GCA_036521575.1 Edaphobacter sp.
CGCTGGGGGACAGAAGCTGAAGGCTGTGGATGCTACGATTCCGGGCGATCTGTCTTCGGCTGCGTTTTTCCTTTGCGCTGCGCTGCTGTTTCCGGATTCGAACCTTGTGCTTGATTCGATTGGGATGAACCCTACCCGGGCTGCGCTGCTGGACGTGATTGTTGCTCTGGGGGGCAGGATCAAGGTGCTCCAGGTTGACGAACATCATGGGGAGATGATCGGGACGATCCAGGTTAATGTTGCGCCGGATGGGTTGAAGGGCGCGGAGATATCAGGCGCGCTTTCTGCGCAGATCATCGATGAACTGCCTGTGCTGGCGGCGATTGCTCCTTACACGCGCGATGGGGTTACGATCCGCGATGCGAAGGAGCTGCGCGTGAAGGAATCGGACCGCATCGCTCTGGTTGCGAAGAACCTGAAGGCCATGGGGGCGGAGTTCACCGAGTTCGAAGATGGTCTTGCGATTCCGGGGAACCAGAAGCTCCATGGGGCGACGATCGACTCGGGGAGCGATCACCGTATCGCGATGGCGTTTTCGGTTGCGGCTTTGAGGGCCAGCAGCGAGAACGAGATCCAAGGTGCGGAGGCGGCTGCGATTTCGTTTCCGGAGTTCTTCGGGTATCTTGATTCGCTTTGCTTACGGTAAGACGCGCTAACTAATCTCTAAACAAGTCTCATGCCCCGACAATTTTGATAAGGGAAGCATTCCCTCAGGGGCTAAAGCCCTATTGAAGTTGAACCACTTGCGGCGCGACTAAAGTCGCGCCCCTTCAAAACGGATTCGGCGCGGGACTTGTTCAGAGGCTCGCTAACGTATCTCAGCCAGCCCTACCGTGTGGTCGATGGTGGATGTGCTGGCTGCGAGACGTGTGGCTCGATCTGCGGCGCAGGCGGGGTAGGCTTTCAACAGGTTTTCCAGGGTGGCGATGACGTCGGGGGCCTGTATCTCCTCGAGACGATAGCCGGGGGGGACATCGGGCCGGTCGGGTCCGCGGAGGATACGGACGTGGGGGAGTTCGAGCGGAAGCCATTCGATGGGGCGCTGCCACGAGGGGCCGAGAACGACCATGGGGGTGCCGACGGCGCGACCTATGTGCATGGTTCCGGTGTCGAGTGAGACGGCGGCGTCGCTGATGGCGAGCAATGCGGCAAGCTGGGTGACCGAGGTGCAGCCAGCCAGTGAGGTGCCGATTCCGCCGGCGGAGGTGCGGATGTGCTCGATGGCCTCGACGTCGGCGGCAGTGCCTGCGTAGACGATGGCGCATCCGAGAGCGTGATGGGCGTGGCGGATGACCTCGGCGAAGCGGTCGGTGTGCCAGCCGGTGCTCTGGCCTCCGCTGTTCTGGGTGACGAAGACGACGAGTGGGCGGGCGTCGGGATTGGCGGTATGGATGAACTGCTGAACGGCTGCGGCGTCGAGCGGGGAGAAGAAGACGCGGGGCTCGATGTGGTTTGCGGAGGCGCCGACGAGAGAAGCCAGTTGGAGGTTGTTGTCGATGAGGCTTTGTTCGCGTTGGTATTGGAGAGGCCGGTGATAAAGCTGGGGTGCGAGGGTGAAGCCGCCACGCCATCCGGAGCCGGTGAGCAGAGCCAGGAGAGCAATGCGGGTGCGCTGGTCGGAGGCTCCGGTAAGGATGCAGTCAGGGCGAAGGTTGCGCTGGGCAAGGGCAGATCGCAGGGCGCGGGCTGCGGCGTAGGTGTCAGTGAGTGGGTCGGGGGTGTCGATCAGGTGGTCGATGCAGGGGTGATGGCGGAGCAGGGCGCGTCCGAGGCCGCGGGTGGCTACGGTGAGGGTGACATGAGGGCGGGTACGCTTGATGGCCTCGTAGAGCGGCGTGAGATGGACGCAGCAGCCGAGGGGGAGCATGAACTCGAGGATGAGGATGCTTTCGGGCGTAGAGGAGATGGATGGCCTGCGAAAGACGCGCTCGGCAGACAGGATGGCGGTCGCTGAGAGGGTCTTTGCGGATTGTTTGAGCGACATCTCCTGTGGGTCTCCCGCTTACGGCATAGATAGTGTACGGGCGAGTTGTCTTCGGTCTGCGGCGATGACGGTCGGGGGTGTTGTGTTTCGCGGTTCTCCCCGTCGTGCGGTACCCCAGGTTGGTATAAAAATCGGGCTTTGGCTCTGAGCTAACCTTGATCGGCGGTACGCTTACGGAATGCGACCCCTTCGGTATTCCATCAACGTTACAGTGGACGGGTGCTGCGATCATCGAGCAGCCATCGCGGACGAAGACTTGCATCGTCACGCCGTCGAAAACATCGAGCAGGCCGATGCCCTCCTCTTTGGCCGGGTGACTTACGAGATGATGGAGGCAGCGTGGCGGTCGCCGGCGCAGACGGGAGTGAGACCTGATTGGATGGCCGATTGGGGGATGCCCTTCGCCCGAACGATCGAC
>DATDHL010000309.1:0-3151 GCA_036521575.1 Edaphobacter sp.
CCCCGCCGCATCGCCTCCATCTGCGTCGTGACATGAGCCAACACACAGCTTTGCATTGGAATGCTGTAGCGCAAGCGCACATGATCCATCAGCCGCAACAACGTGGTCACAGTAGCCACGTTGTCAGAGACCGGGTTGATGCCAATCACTGCATCGCCGGAACCAAGCAACAGACCGTCCAGCATACTGGCCGCAATGCCAACAGGATCGTCCGTCGGATGGTTCGGCTGCAGCCGCGTCGAAAGCCGCCCCGGCAAACCGACCGTAGTGCGGAACCGCGTCACCACAGAGATCTTCCGCGCAACATAAATTAGATCCTGCACCCGCATCAGCTTGGAAACGGCCGCGGCCATCTCCGGCATCAGCCCCGCCGCCAACTCCGCAATCCGTTCACCGGTGCACTCGTCCGAAAGCAGCCAGTCGCGGAACTCACCCACGGTGAGGCCGGCCACCGGCGCAAATGCAGCCTTGTCTTGCGCATCGAAGATCAGCCGCGTGACCGCATCGCTTTCATACGGGACGACGGCCTCTTCCTGAAATACGCTCAAATGAAGTTCAGCCAGCGTCATCTGAGCAATCACGCGTTCCTCGGCGCCCGCGGCTGCAATGCCGGCAAGCTGGTCGCCCGAACGCAACGGCGAGGCCTGTGCCAGAAGCGATCGCAGATCCCCAAAAGTGTGCTTTACGCCACGGACTGTATGACAATGGGGCATGTGGCACTCTCGGCTTGCTTGAGACTTTCTTTTTCACGCCGATTGTATGCGGTCCAACACCCACGATGATCAAAGGGAGCCTCTTGCCCTCTTACCGATCTTTCTCAAACTCGCCAGCCACCGTCCCGTCGAATCTAAACAAGAAAATAGCTGTCAAGCCCTCAACGCATTTAAGCCGTTACACAACAATAACTTACACATGCGTTTTAATTAGAGCCATTCCGGCACACTAAATATAGCTTCGGAAAAGGAAGGGCTCCGATCAAAACCGGAGCCTTTTCTATTGGAATCAATACTTTACAAAATATAACCCTTTATTATCAACACTTTGCGACCCAAGTCCAGACCTATCCCATTTGAATAGAGGACTTTAGCAGAAATCGATAGGGGGGTACCCCCTCTGCCACAGATATAGCTATCATCAACCCAACGGAGCTACGACCTTGTCCCTCTTCCCGATCTTCCTCAAACTGACCGCCCGCCCATGCGTCGTCATCGGAGCAGGCCACCTCGCCGAATCGAAGATCGAGTCGCTCCAGGCCGCTGCCGCCCAAATCACCGTCATCGCCCCCAAAGCGAGCGAACGCATCGCCACCCTCGCCGCCTCAGGCGAACTCACCTGGCATCAGCGCGAATACGCCAACGGCGACCTGACCGATAGCTTCCTCGTGGTAGCCGCAACCAACGTTCCCGCCGTCAACCGAGCTGTCTTCGCCGAGGCCACCGAAAAAGGCGTCCTCTGCAACGCCGTCGACGACCCACCCTTCTGCGACTTCTACTTTCCCTCGGTCGTCCGCCGCGGAGACCTCCAGATCGCGATCTCTACCGCCGGAGCCAGCCCCGCCCTCGCCCAGCAACTCCGCCGCGACCTCAACGAACAGCTCCCCCTCGACCTCGGCGACTGGCTAGCCGACCTCGGCCAACTTCGCCGCGAAGTCGTCGCCGTCGAACCTCTCAACGAGTCGCGCCGCCTCCTCCTCCACGAGCTGGCCCAGCGCCAGGTCTGCGCCTACGACCAGTGCCCCTCCCGCCTCCTCGCCCGCGAACACGCCCTCGCCAATCCCCAACCCAAAATTCCCTGACACCTGATACCCAATACCTGATACCAAATATCTAATGCACTACGACTCCGACCAAGAAGCCCAACCCGGCACCGTCTACCTCGCAGGAGCGGGCCCCGGCGACCCCAATCTCCTCACCCTCCGCGCCGTTACGCTCCTCCAGACCGCCGACGTCATCCTCCCCGACGACCTCGTCACCGACGAGATCCTCGCCCTGGCCAGCCCCACCGCCGACATCATCCCCGTCGGCAAGCGCTGCGGCCAACCCCGCATCACCCAGTCCGGCATCCACGCCCTCATGCTCGAGTACGCCGGTCAGGGCCGCTCCGTCCTGCGCTTAAAATCCGGTGACCCCCTCGTCTTCGGTCGCGCCGGCGAAGAGATCGCCTTCCTCCGCGAGCACGACCTCCCCTTCGAGATCGTCCCCGGCATCACCGCCGCCTTCGCCGTAGCCGCAACCCTGCAAACGCCCCTCACCGACCGCACCGCCGCCTCCAAGCTCATCCTCGCCACCGCGCACCACGCCGAAGGCAAGCTCGAGGTAACGCCCAAGTGGACGGGCTCCTTCCCCGAGGACGCTACCCTAGTCATCTACATGCCCGGTCGCCACTTCCGCGCCCTCGCCGACGACCTCATCGCCTCCGGTATCGCCCCAGGAACCCCCTGCGTAGCCGTCAGTAAAGCCTCCACCCCCCACGAGCAAGTCCACGCCACCACCCTGCACCAAATCACCGACGAAGCCGTAGGCCCGGCCCCCGTCATCCTCATGATCGGCCATGCCATCCAACCCGCCCAACAGCCAACTCGATCACTGCCCCCAGATAGCGACTAAACTGAAATTATGATGCCCCTCAACACCCGACGTCTTCTCTTCCTGGCTACCCTCCTCATCCTCATTCAGATACATCCCGCCTTCGCACAGAAAGAGCACGTCCCGGCATCGTCCATCCCCACAGCCGACCTCATCCAGCCCGCGGACCTTGCCGCTACCCTCCAGTCCACCTCGTCCAAGCCGCTCATCTTACAGGTCGGCTCTCACATCCTCTTCGCCGAGGCCCATATCCCCGGTGCCGAGTACGCGGGTCCCACAAACCAGGACGCCGGACTCCAGATCCTCAAAGACCGCATCGCAAACCTCCCCAAAGACACGCCTATCGTCCTCTACTGCGGCTGCTGCCCATGGGAGCGCTGCCCCAACATCGCGCTCGCCTACAATCTCCTCCACGGCATGGGCTTCACGCACTTGAAGGTCCTCTACATCGCCGACAACTTCGGCACCGACTGGGTCGCCAAAGGATACCCCGTCGCAAAGGGCCGTTCATGAAGCCACGCAGTATCTTTCTCGCAGCAGCAATTCTCTTCACCGCATCCGCGTCA
>DATDHL010000310.1:0-2225 GCA_036521575.1 Edaphobacter sp.
TCAAGCAGATCAACCGTTCCAATGTTGCGAAGCTCGAGGTGGCATGGAAGTTTGATACCGGTGAAGAGGGCGGACTCGAGACGACACCACTCATCGTCGATGGCGTTCTCTACGGCATTACGCCACGGCAGGAGATCATCGATCTCGATGCGGCGAGCGGAAAATTGCTCTGGAAGTTCGCCTCTGGAATCAATGGAACCGGACCTGATCGCGGGCTGACGTATTGGAGCGATGGCAAAGAAAAACGCCTCCTCGCAGGAGTGATGAACTTTGTCTACGCCCTGAATCCGGTGACCGGCAACGTTATCTCCAGCTTTGGCAAGAATGGAAGAATCGATCTGCGCGAGGACCTGGGCCGCGATGCCGCTGTTCAGTCCGTCGCTCTCACCAGCCCCGGAGTGCTCTATAGAGATCTACTGATCGTCGGTGGCCGCACCCCGGAGACCCTTCCCGCACCACCCGGCGACATTCGCGCCTACGACGTCCGCACGGGCGCGCTTCGCTGGTCGTTTCACACCATCCCCCACCCCGGCGAGTTCGGCTATGACACGTGGCCCAAAGACGCATGGAAGATAAGCGGCGCAGCCAACAACTGGGCCGGAATGGCGGTCGATCAGCAGCGCGGCATCGTCTTCGTCCCCACCGGCTCTGCGGTACCCGACTTCTACGGCGCAACGAGAGCCGGTGACGACCTCTTTGCCGATTCGCTGATTGCACTGGATGCCGCGACCGGAAAGAGGCTCTGGCACTTTCAGGGTGTGCATCACGACATCTGGGATAGAGACTTTCCAGCGGCTCCCATCCTCGTCTCCGTCACGCGCGTGGGAAAAGAGATACCTGCAATCGCGCAAACTACCAAGCAGGGAGACCTCTACGTCTTCAATCGCGTCACCGGCGAGTCTCTGTTCCCTATCGAAGACCGCTCATACCCAGCCAGCACAACGCCCGGAGAAGTCGCCTCGACGCATCAGCCTCACCCTCTGAAACCCGAGCCATTCGCGCGACAAATCCTCACCGAAGACACCCTCACGACCAGGACGCCTGAAGCGCACGAGTGGGCCGTCAAGCGATTTCGTGAGTTGCGTAACGATGGCCAGTTCGTTCCGCTTAGCGTGGGCAAGGACACGCTCGTCTCGCCCAGCTTTGAAGGCGGCGCAGAGTGGGGCGGCCCTGCAATCGACCCTACGACGCACATCCTGTACGTCAACGCGAACGACTACGCCTCCATCGGGGCGCTCGCCGTTCACAGCGGCGATTCACCCGGCCGCGCGACCTATCTTAGCCAGTGCAGCATCTGTCACGGTGAACATCGCGCCGGTACTACCGAGTTCCCATCGCTCCTGAACATTACTCATAAGCTCACGACCGAACAGATCACAGCCGTCATTCACGATGGCCGCGGACGCATGCCGGCCTCTCCCAACCTTCAGGGCGCAAAACTTACCGCGCTGCTCGACTATCTTCTGACGGAAAAAGATCTCACTCCCAGCAACGTCAGCGAGGAACAAGCTGTTTCTTCGATCAAGAGATCGTCGACGTTATCCGGCGATTCCGCCGTTATTCCGGGAGCGCACGTTTACGAGGCCAACTGCGCCATCTGCCATGGCGACAAACGCGAAGGCATCGCCCCGTCATTCCCAGCGTTGATCGGGGTGGGAGATCGGTACACCGATGCTCAGCTTCTTGCACTGATTCACAACGGCAAAGGACGCATGCCGGGCTTCACTAAGCTCTCGCAACATGACCTCGACGACCTGATGCGCTTTCTCCGGCCGCTCAAAGTTGAGGCAGAGCCAACCGCCTCTGCGGATTCATCCGCCGAGCAATACTCCATGACCGGCTACCGCAGGTTTCTGGACCTCGACGGCTACCCTGCCGTTGCAACTCCGTGGGGTACGCTGAATGCGCTTGACCTGAATACCGGCAAGTACCTGTGGCAGATACCGCTCGGCCAGTATCCGGAGCTGGTCGCGAAGGGAATGCCCGACACCGGCAGCGAGAACTACGGCGGCCCGATCGTCACCGCAGGTGGCCTGCTCTTTATCGGAGCTACCAATTTCGACAAGAAGTTCCGAGCCTTCGACAAAACCACCGGCAAGCTGCTGTGGGAGGCTACGCTCCCCTTCGCCGGCAACGCGACCCCAGCCACCTACGAAGTCGACGGCCGCCAGTACGTCGTCATCGCAACCGGCGGCAGCACGATGAACCCGAGAGGCCCCATAGGC
>DATDHL010000311.1:0-1794 GCA_036521575.1 Edaphobacter sp.
ACTTGAGCCCTGGAACTGGTTGCGGATGCCGCCTTTGTCCGTGATCTTTGCCGGCCAAGAGATCACCATTCCGTTGCGCGTGCCGCCAAAGAACGACGGAATCGCCTTCGTCCATTTGATGTCGGGAAGGCCATCCAGCGGCCTTCCCAGACTCAGGAAACGGCCTACGTTTATGAGGTGGCTCCATGACTCGCGAAGGCTCGCAACAACCATCCCGGGAGATTGTCCATAAGCCGCGGATTAGGCCCGCCCTCGGTTTGCAGGCTGCTGAAAAACTTAGTTCTGGAGCGTTTTTCTTGACGTTTGCGGGTCGAAGAAGCGAATTGATGGGTCGCGATCCGCGCTGCATAGGCGGTGTTGGTTGCGGTTTTGCCTCATATTCGAGGCTCCAGACGGACTCATCCCGTTGCGGCCAGAAGCTTGGGGACGCGAACGAGATTGTAGGCGACAGCAGTCAGGACGAAGAACCATTCCACCAAGCCGCGCCCACGATACCGGGTCTTGCGCAGACCGCCGACGGTCTTCATCCAGCCAAAGGGCTCTTCGATCCGCTTGCGCTTGATCGTACTGATGCGATAGCCGGGATGGCGGGTCGTGCGCGCGTCGATCGCGGAGCGGCGGTTGGCATTGTTCTGCGAGACATGCGGCGTACAGCCGCGTTCGCGGCAGCCGGCGACAAAGTCGGCGGTGTCGTAGTTCTTGTCGCCGCCCACGGTGCTGCCGGGCCCGGCATTGTCCTCGATCATGTCGAGCGCGGTCGAGCGCTCTGCTGTGCCGTTGGCCTCGGTCAACCGCGCATCGACGATGAGGCCATTGCGGTTCTCCATCATCAGATGCCCCATGTGGCAGAGTTTGGCCTCCTTGCCGGAACCCTTGCGGAACAAGCGAGCGTCAGGGTCGGTGGTCGAGAAATGCGTGTCGTTCCTGCGCTTCTCGCCGTGGAAGTTGCGCTCGGCGTTGCGCCCACCGCTACCATGACCTTTTCCCGATGGCGGATCGCCGCCGTCCTTCGGCACAAAGCTCTTCATGCTGGCCCAAGCCTCGATCAGGGTGCCATCGACCGAGAAGTGCTCGCCGGAGAGCAGCTTGCGGACTTGAGGCAGGTTCAACACGCTGACAAAGAACTTGGCCGCGATATCGCCGTCGAGCAGCCGATCCCGGTTCTTGCAGAAGACCGTCGCATTCCACACCTGATCATCCGCCGAGAGCCCGACGAACCACCGGAACAACAGATTGTAGTTGAGTTGCTCCATCAACTGCCGTTCCGAGCGCACCGTGTAGAACGCTTGCAGCAGCAGCGCCCGCAACAGCCGCTCAGGCGGGATCGACGGCCGTCCGTCTCGCGCGTAAAGCTTGTTGAAGTCTCGCGACAGTCCGTTCAGCGCCTCATCGATCAGCGTACGGATCGCGCGCAGCGGATGATCGGCTGGGATGCGGCTCTCCAAGCGGACGTAGCTGAAAAGAACTTCCGATCGCTGATCTTCACCGCGCATCGCGTCCCTCAAATCAAAGGAATCAGGCACATGCACAGAATCACACTCCAACTGCCTCGCAAAACGACTTTTTCAGCAGCCTGCTAGTCGATGTCCAATCTCGCCGAGCTTCGCCCGCTCGTCGTCAGAGAGCCTCAGACGCTCCTTCAACTGGGCCTTCAGGATCCGGTTTTCAGTAACCAGATACTCATTCCGTAGCAGCAACTCCTGGTCCACGGTCCCGGTGATGTAGGCCAGGGTACGCGCCCACTCCATATCTTCCCCCACTTGCTCGCGGATCCACGATCCGACGCCATTGATT
>DATDHL010000312.1:0-22499 GCA_036521575.1 Edaphobacter sp.
TCCTCAAGCATTGATAATTTGCAGTGCGCGTTGCCCGGATAATTGCCCGTCGCCAACTCAACAGTGTTGATCTGGAGGGACTGCAGCTTTGCGAGTACCTTCTCCAAAGGCAACTGTGACAGTAGTGGCGTAAATACTCCCAGTTTCATCCGATGACTCCTAATTCCTTTATGGCTTGAATATTGTTTGTTTCTATTTGCTTGCTGAGATGTAGTTCACTTTCTCCCAAACGCCGCCCGCAGCGTGGCTTTTCAGCATTGCTTCGACAAGACATGTGGAGCGATAGCCGTCATCAAACGTGGGAAGCATGGCTGGCTTTTCATTGATGGAAGCTCCTTCCCGGATCCATGCATATGCGTCCCGGATCAAATTGAAGAATGCATCTGCCCAGGATTCCTGGTGGCCGCCTGGTAGATGGGTGTAGCGGCGTACATCAGGCAATACTAGGAAAGGATCCTTCGCCATTACCTTGTTTGGCTGGTTATGTAGGCCCATCCAAAGCTCATTCTGCTCTTCCTGCTTCCACTTCAGGGAGCAAGCTCGTCCATTCAGTTCGAGTTGTAGATCGTTCTTGTGTCCGGGGAGTACCTGACCAACGGAAAAACATCCCTTTGCGCCATTCTCGAATCGAAGCAATACGCTGGCGAGATCCTCGGATTGAACTTGTACCGGCACTCGGTTGCCAGTGCTCTCTTTTGAAAAAGCTTCGGCTGAGGCCCCGGAGTAGTAGCGAGTTGGGATAACAGTGGTGAGATCGGCCAGCACAGACGTGATCTTCAATCCGGACACATGCTCTGCAAGATCGCACCAGTGGGAGCCGATGTCTCCCAGTGCGGAGCTAACGCCGCCTTTCGCTGGGTCAGATCTCCAGGAGTAGACGTTTGGGTCGGTCATCCAGTCCTGAAGGTAATGGCCATGTACAAAGCTCACTCCTTCGGTCTCGCCTCTTGCGACCATGCCGCGTGCCTGCTGCACGAGCGGATTTCCACGATAGTTGAACGTAACAATGTTTCCTAGCTTTGCTGCGACAGCGGCATCGCGGAGTTGACGCCCTTCCTCAGCGTTCATGGCCAGAGGCTTGTCCGAAATGACATGTTTACCGGCCTGGAGCGCAGCCATCGTTACAGGGAGATGCAGGTAATTTGGCGTTGTGTTGTGGATCACCTGTACTGCCGGGTCATCGATCAGTGCATGAAAATCACCATAAGCACGCTCGACTTTGTACTCCTTTGCTTTTTTGTCGGCTGACTGCTGTGACGAGGCTGCGATGGCCACAACGTCCACATCACCTAGTCGCCGCACTGCATCTATGTGATGGGCTGCAACGAATCCGGGGCCGATCAGACCCATGCCGATCTTTTTCATACGAAGCTATGTACTCCCTTCAAATCAAACTCGCTGGGTGACAGTTTAGTGGGTAGATGTCGCTGACCGGGGATGGGACGATGTGCTTCCTTCGGTCATGCCGAGACCCCACTTGATCGCTTCAAAATACATCTTTCGAATGTCCGGATCTTCCCAGGCTTCTTCTGTGTGGCCGAGCGTCGAGTAGAAGACACGACCTTTGCCGTAGGTCTTGCTCCAAGCTACGGGGAAATCATGGTCTGTGCGATGAATGCGTGGGTTGTTCTCGTAATTGAGTTTGGTTGCGTCCAGACTGAGCAGTACGTTTACCTTGTCCCGCGACCACGTCTTTGGTTGATAGATTTCGTCGTACTTTACGAACTGTTTGGGGAGATGACGTACCGCAGGAAACTCTGGATCTTCATTGATAATTGGAGCGTTGAACGTCATCCAGGGATGCTCGTCAAACCAGCCACCGATCATCTCGCCGTACTCTGGCCAGGTGTAGTTGGTATCGAGTGCCGCGTGAATTCCGACAAAGCCTTTGCCATCTTCTTTGATAAAGGACATCATGTCTTGCTTTTGGCTTGCGTCCATATCCAGCTCACCGGTCGTGCTCGCAAAGACGATGAGGTCGAAGTAGTTAAGATTCTTGGCATTTTTTGTGAGTTCCTTCTTTGTGAGCAGCTCCGTGTCCGTTCGCAGAGTCGTATCCCAGAGTCCACTCTCTTTGCCCATGGCATAGATGGCGGCCATTGCGGGCGAGACGGAATCGTGCTCAAAACCTTTTGTCTGGCCGATCACAAGAACGTGTTTCAAGTGGGTCTGCTTGGCATGGGGCGGAGGTGGCACTGAAGCGCTTTGGCCGTGGCTCATTGGAACGAGGATTCCGAAGCTGAACAGTGCGAATAAAAGGAAGTGGAAGTTCCGAATAGCGCGCAAGAAGTCTCCTTATATGCTTTGAAAAATCAGGTTGCGCCTGAAGCAGTTCGCTACAGGTTCTTCTCGTGGATGCTCTAATCCCTGCTGCGGTCTCTAGCATCTCTTTTTATGCACAAAAATCGTTTCAGCACACAACGGCCATGGCAATTTCGCCCGAAGAGCAGTGTAGTGACGAATGCCCCTAGACGCAATTTTTTTCGAGCTAGCCTTTGGTCTGCTGTTTAGCAGTCGTATCCATCCGAACGCTTTTAAGGAATCCCGTGCGAAAATCATCCGTGGAAAAAGCTGGTCTTTGCGCTCGCGTCAAACCGATCGTTCCGTCCACGGCTTTCGAAAGAAGGGATACTCATGGCTAATTATTCTTTGACACGCAGGAACCTCTTGCGGATTGGAGCAGGAACGATCGCAAGCCGGGCTGTCGCTAAAGCGATGCCTCTGGTGCCTGTCGCGATGTGGGGCGCGGGGCGGACGGTCGCACCTAGTGATGCGGTACGGTTCGCTGCAATCGGTACCGGTATCCGTGGTTGTGAGCTCCTTAGGGCCTCACTGCTTGTTCCGGGGATTCAGTGTGTTGCGGCCTGCGATCTTTATGATGGCCATCACTACGCTGCTCGCGAAGCGGTCCAAAAAAATATCGATGTCACGCGAAATTATAAGGAGATTCTGGATCGCAAGGATGTTGATGCCGTGATCGTCGCGGCCACGGATCACCAGCACCGAAGGATCGTCGTTGACGCCTGTGCTGCGGGCAAGGATGTTTATTGCGAAAAGCCGATGTCTCACAATGTCGGGGATGGTTTCGCGATGGTGGAGGCTGCGGAGAAGGGAAGCCGCATCATGCAGGTGGGAAGCCAGCGGGTTAGCTCGGTTCTGTACGCCAAAGCGAAGGAGATATACGACTCTGGAAGACTTGGAGATGTGGATTACATTCAGGCATTCTGGGACAGAAATTCGTCTGGCGGCGCTTGGCAATACCCCATCCCGCCCGATGCGAGCGAGCAGACAATTGATTGGACGGCCTTTCTTGCGAGTGCGCCAAAGCGCCCGTTCGATGCGGCTCGCTTCTTTCGGTGGCGCTGTTTTCAGGACTACGGTGAAGGTTTGGGTGGAGACCTCTTCGTTCATCTCATCTCTGGAATTCACTTCATTACCGGTACGAACACTGTGCCGAGCCGCGCGCAATCGACGGGAGGGCTCTATCGCTGGAAGGATGGGCGGGATTTCCCAGACATGTTGGAGACCTTATATGACTATCCGAAGTTCAAGGTGGCGATTCGCTGCAATCAGAACAATGATGGAGGAGAGTTCATTGGCTTCTATGGCACCAAGGGCACGCTGATCATCAGGGGCTCGACCTTGACGTATAAGCCTCAGGACACTCGCGAACAGCCGCAGACGTACGCAGTAATGGGTTGGCCCGCTGAGATGCGTAATGAGTATATGGTTCGATGGAAGGCGGAACATCCACAGAAAGAGCCGCTTGACTACAAAGTGGACGACTCTGGGGAAGAGTACACGACGCCGCTCCAATACAGCGACGTCGCTGATCATGAGGCGAACTTCTTTCAGGCGGTACGAACGAGAAAGCCGACCGTTGAGAACGAAGTATTTGGGAACAACGCGGCTATCGGTTGCCATCTTGCCAACTACGCTTATTTCAATAAGACGATTGCGACGTGGGACGCGAATGCAAGAAAGATTAGAGGGTGATTCACTTGAGGCGCACAGTAGAGGAGCGGGCCGGCTACTTTTTCACCGGCGGCCCGTCTTCCTGTTTGACGATTGAACCTTCACCCGGGAAGGGCCACTCAGTATTCAGTAGAAGTTCTTTCTCGCGTTGTTCGAGTGAAATTTTATTGATCTTGAGATTTTCATAGAAATGCACTCCGGTCTTGCCGGCGGTGGCGATATCGATATCCCCGTCTCCGTCGATGTCTAGTGTCACGAACTGCGTTCCCGCACCGGCAGTGCCATTGACAACGATGGGGTAGCGATGAAACGCGGCGTTCTTGCGATCAATCTTGTAGTAGTAGATAACTAACGGGTCGTGGGAGCCAGGATCGTGTCCCGAATGACCGCGGTAGCGCTTGCCGGTTAACAGTTCGGGCTCTCCGTCTCCGTCAATGTCAGCAAGTTTAAGGGCGTGAATCTGCGAGTAGGATTCATCGATCACATGCTTGGTCCAATGCCGGTTGGATCCGTTTCCTTGCTGCTCCAGCCAGTAGAGGCCGTAACTGTGGCCTTGGCCGTAGATGATGTCCAGCTTGCCGTCATTGTTCACGTCATAACCAAGAATCGGAAAACCTGCGTCGCCGAGGTTCCAATCTGCATGAAATGTCCACTTGTCGTGATTGGCATCGATGTTCTGAAACCATCCATACGGAGTCAGAAGGTCAGCTTTGCCATCGCCGTCAACATCCGCAATGCCAATGCCATGCCCATCCTGGCTTGAGTCGCCAACGTGATGGGCCACCGGCTCAGGTCCTGAGAAGTCTATCCAGAGAAGACCGGAATGATTGTAGTGTGCAAGTATGAGGTCCGGCTTGCCGTCGCCGTTAATGTCGCCCATCCAGCCACCCTCGGTGTCATAGCTATCGGTGATGAAGTGCCGTTGCCACATAGCGTCCGGCTTTCTGGGGTTCTCGTACCACCAGACTCCGTTCTGCATCCAGCCTGTTGTAACAATATCCAGCGCTCCATCATGGTTCACATCGACGGCCCATTCTCCGCAATCCGAGACGAACTCCCCTATGATGCCGACGGTTCGAAATTGATGCTGCTTCCATGTGCCACCCGGCGGCCCGGGGTTCTCGTACCAGTAAGCTCCACTTACAAGATCAAGCAGGCCGTCGTCGTTCATGTCCAGCGCTGTGATTCCTTCGGCGTGGTCCGTTCCCAGGCGGTGCACGAAAAAGGCCGCTTGTGGGATACCATTGGGGCCATCGCCCGGTGTGGTTTTTCGCGGTGTCTCTATCTTTTGCGCGTGCGCAAAGACAACGACGAATCCGAAAAGTAGGAAGGTGGTTGTCCGGGCGAGCAAGTTCATTTAAATCCTCCATATTGCCGGTAGGGTAATGTCTTCAGCTCAGTTCTGGAAGCGTTCGATGAGTGATTTGGAAGATGAGTGTAGTCGAGGATCGTTTGCGAAGCTACGAGATAGGTAGACCGTCGCGCAAAAAACTTTGACCTGGGATGTTCCAATCGACTAGAGTTTCGATCCATGAAACGAGCCTTATTGTTTGGGTGTATCCTTGCGGCTTCCGTCCCCATAGTAGCGCAAAAGGTGGAGCGTCCAGCGATCACAGGAATTGCATTCGCCCGGTTCTATACGACAGATCCAACAGGGGCTGAGCGGTTCTATGGGAATACGCTGGGCTTCCAAAAGCACGAGGTGACTGGCGAGTGGCTCTATCCAGTGAATCGCTCGCAATGGATAGAGGTGATGCCCTCGACACCTCCGAAAGAGAACGTCCGCATGGCCGCGGTCGCTTTTACCACGCGCGATGCTGCTGGACTCGAGAGATATCTGAAGGCCAAAGGTATCAAGGTGGAACAGCCATTGAAGGCAGGTGAATTCGGTGTGCGTGATCCTGAAGGCAATTTAGTGATCTTTGTACAAAGTGGCTCTAACAAATTCGTGGCGGACGCCCCGGCCTCGCCGAACGCAACCAGTAATCGTATTATTCACGTCGGCTTCATGGTGCAGGATCGCGAGAAGGAGAACTCATTTTGGCAGGATGTCCTGGGCTTTAAACCCTACTGGCACGGTGGACAAACTGAGCAGCGCACAGATTGGGTCAGCCTCCAGGTACCCGATGGCACAGACTGGCTGGAATATATGTTGAACGCGGGGGCCGATCCAAGTCTGCGGCAGGCGGGCGTAATGGATCACTTCTCGCTTGGGGTATCTCATATGAGCGATGCGGTCTCCGCCTTGCAGCGGAACAAATGTGAGGGAGCAAACTGCACGAAGACTCAGGATGGGCGCGATGGCAAGGTTCAGCTGAACCTCTTCGATCCTGATCTTACACGGGTGGAATACATGGAATTCACTCCCTCGAAGCAGCCGTGCTGCTCGCCGTTTACAGGGACGCACCCAAGCGCAGAAGAAGACAGGTAGACCTGAATTTAGAGACCGCTGCTGCAGGACGGTGTACTGAGTGACAATGTCGTCCCATTCAGCATACGTGTTGTATGAAGCGTGGGATCACGCTACACATGTTGCGTTATTCGGTAGAAGAATCCAATCGACATGCTATGGGATTTACGGTGCGAGTTTGCGTAAGTAACTTGCTGAAGTGCCTCCATCTCTTTAATTAACTTCAAAAAAATAAATACCCGACTCTTCCTGATTAATTTCGGATTCCGAGGGGATATCTCGGGAGCGTGATTTATTCATTTCATACTGAAATAGCTTCGAAACTACTGGTAGGTCCAGTTTGTTGGCACACATGGATTGAGTGGCCGAGAGTCCGCGCTCGCAGACGCTCAGGGAGAGATTTCATTATTTTGTGGAGAAAAACAGTGTCATGAAAAAAAATCTTGACACCGAATCGCATTGTCTCTATTGTTGCGTTCCTCAATGCTAAATCGCTTTAGAAGGTTGCCTGTTTGAAGGCCTTCCAAGCGTAGAAGTTTGGGGTCTTAACAGGCCTAAAGGAGATTTCTGTGGCACGAAAACAGAAGATTCAAGCTGTATAGGGCTAAACATCAACCAGAGATCTCACGAGAACGTCTAGGTTGACTTAGTTCGTTGGAGTGAGCTGGAAATTGCAAAATTTTTTGAGGGAGGTACGTCGCAATGAATCTTGGAAGAACCAGAATATTCACACTAGTGATGTTCTTATTGTTCGCGTGCGTAGTTACTCATGCACAGCAGAACTCGATTATAACCGGAACCGTAACCGATAACGAAGGGGCAGCAATTCCTGGTGCGCAGGTATCTGTTACTGCCGACGCGACTGGTTTCGTCAATAATACCGTGACCAACTCCGCTGGCATATACAGCATGCCTGCGCTGAACGTCGGCACGTACGGGCTAAGGGTCAGTATGAAAGGCTTTCAGACCTATGTCGCCAAGGGACTGGCGGTGAACGTCTCCCAGACATTGCGGGCGGACGTGGTCTTGTCTGTAGGCAGCGTGAGTGAGACAGTCACCGTGTCGGCAAATGCCTTGACCGTGCAGGCCGATTCCAACGTGGTCAGCTCCCTCATCAGTGCCGAACAGATAAGCGAAATCGCCACGCAGAACCGCAACTTCGCCGCTCTCGCTGCAATCGGACTCGGTGCCAGCTCCATGATGCCCGACAACAATACGCCGTCCGCTGGAGCCGGGGGAAGTAACTTCAACATCAGCATCAACGGCTTGCGTCAGAGCCACAACATCTGGCTCATCGATGGCGGAGAGTCGGATGACCGCGGCGGAGCCGGCGGCATGCAGATTATGCCTTCTCAGGATTCCATCGCTCAGTTCGAGACGCTCTCCAGCAACTACCCACCTGACTACGGCATCTCATCGGGCGCGACCATCTCGCTCGGCCTCAAGAGCGGCACTCGTAGCTTCCACGGTTCGCTCTGGGAGTTCAACCGAAACACTGCCTACGATGCCAACTACTTCCTCAATAAGCAAAGCAATACAAAACGTCCGGTATTGAACTACAATATCTACGGCTTCAACGTCGGCGGCCCGGTCATGATTCCTGGCCTCTACAACAAAGACCGGTCGAAAACCTTCTTCTTCTGGAACGAGGAGTGGCGAAAGATCAAACAGGGCAATTCGCCGAACATCGTCAAGACGCTTCCCGCTGCCGACTTCCCAACCGCCGGTCAGAATTTGAAATATGTTGCGCCTGGTTTTGCATCCGACTCGGCCATTCTCGTTCCCTCTGCCAGCAGTGTAGGCGACCCAGCCTATGCGGCTAAGCTTGCATCGCTGGGGTTGACTGCCGGACAACCCTTCCCCAATAACACCATTCCCGCAGCGCTGCTCGACCCGAACGCCGTAGCTTACCTCAACTCGGGGATCGTTCCGAAGCCGAATCGGTCCGACGATCAGATCTCGACCTCCGCACAGACGCCTCTTACCGTGCGCGACGACGTTGTCCGAGTCGACCATCGCATCAACGACAAATGGCAGATCCTCGCTCACTACCTCCACGATTCCGTCACGCAGGCGCAGGGTGGACCGATGGTGGGGTGGTCCGGAGCTAGCTACAACACAATTACCAGCACAATCGTTACCCCCTCCAACAGCGGTGCACTCAAACTCACCGGAAGCATCACCCCAAACCTGCTGGCAGAAGTCAGCATCAACTACGACGGCAACCAGATCGACATCGTCAACAGCCCGAACTCGTTGTTGACGTCCGGGTTCAGCGTCAATCGGTTCTTCAACAACAAATCCAAGAACATGCCCAACATGCATTGGAACGGCCAGTACGGAACCCAGGAGAACCCCGCCTCGGGGCCGTGGCACAACGCTGCACAGGACTACAGTCCTAAAGTGGACGTGTCTTATCTGAGCGGTAAGCACTCCATGAAGTTCGGCTTCAGCTATAACCGCTACACCAAGAACCAGCAGCTCTTCGGAAACTGGGGCGGCGAGTTCTTCTTCGACAACATCACCGGAGGAACTATTGGAACAACAAAGTACTCCGGCGATCCGTTTATGGACATGTTGCTAGGCTTTTCCAGCAAGTATTCGCAGGCCCAGGATTTGCCGATCCGGCATTACGTCAACCAGACGACATCGGTCTATGCGATGGACAACTGGAAAGTAACGCAGCGCCTCAGTTTGCAGCTGGGACTTCGTTACGACGCCCTGCCGTCCGCATGGGAGCGTGGCAACAACGTAGCCAACTTTGATCCCAACCTGTATATATCCAGTCTGGCCCCAACCTATATACCGGGATCCAGCTCTCTCGATTCTACCGGGCCTGGATTTTCAGCCGTGAACGGTCAGCTGTTCTACCTCAATGGTATATACATCGCCGGACAGAACGGTGAACCGAAGGGTCTCTCCAGAAACGACTACGGGACTTTGCAACCACGCGTCGGCTTCTCTGAAGATCTCTTCGGAACCGGCAAGACCATTCTGCGCGGCGGCATCGGCTCCTTCTACGAGCGCATGCAGGGCAACGACATCTATGACGTTGCTCCTAGTGTTCCTTTCTCCAATACCCCGAGTGCATCGAACGTCTACCTTGCGAATCCGGGCACGAGCTATGTGACGGGTGCAACTGCAGCGCTACCTTTTGGCCCTCAGGGATTGACTACCTTGTCGCGTACATTCCAGGCGCCAGGAGTTGCCCAGTTTAGCCTGGGTGTGCAGCACGAAATCAGACCGTCAGTCGTGGCAGTAGTTCAATATGTTGGTAACCTCGCCTGGCATCAGAACATACGGCGCCAGATCAATACCTACCCACTCAGCACGCCCATGAACATCCGTGCCAACGCGGGCGACTCAAGCAACAACTCCGGAACAAACCCCGCTCACGCATCACTGTCAAACGGGGATTCCTATCGTACCTATCGCGGGTATAACACGATCAACCAGCAGGAGAACACCACGAACGGCAACTACAACGGATTCCAGGTAGGTCTTCGTGCGCAGGGCTGGCGAGGGCTCTCTGGCGAAGTTGACTACACCTGGTCGCACGAGATTGACCTCACCAGTTTCGACGACAACGGCATCAGCAATCCCTGGAACCTCAAGTACGACAAGGGCTCCGGTGCTTTCGACCGCCGCCACATCCTCAACATGAACTACATCTACAAGCTGCCCATCTTCACGAACCCGGGACTGATGCATACGGTACTCGGCGGCTGGGAGATTGCAGGAACGGCGGTCTTCCAGTCCGGAGCGATCATCGCCAATCAAGGTCCTGGCCTCAGCGTAGGTTATGACCCCGTCGGCCTGGGCGGCGGCTACACCAACCGTCCCAATATTGTGGGCAAGGTTCACTACACCAAAACACAGAAGCAGTGGTTTGATCCGTCTGCCTTCACAGCGCCCACACCGGCATGGGCGGGCGGTGCAAACCAGGGCTTCGGCAACGCGCGCAAGGACAGCGTCATTGGTCCTGGCCGCGTCAACTTCAACACTTCAATCTACAAATCCTTTGCTATAGCCGAGCGGGCTCACTTCGAGCTTCGTGCGGAATCCTTCAATACCTTCAACCACACGCAGTTCAACGGAATTGGCAACAGCTTCCAGGGCTTCAGCGGTGGCGCATCCAAAGGCAACTTTGGTCAGGTTACCAGCACGTTTGACCCCCGAACGCTTGAGCTGGGAGGCAAGCTCATCTTCTAAACCAACTTCCATTCCGGGCGCGGCAGCAACCCTGCCGCGCCATTTTTTTTCATTCTGCAGGACAGGGCGACTTTGAGGTCTCCTAAGATCACGGCTATCCGAATCCGTTGTACAGCCCTACATAAACATCTAACAATCAATGGGTTACAATTTTCTTCGCCAATTTACAGGGAAAAGCATCTGTCAAGCCCAAACATCACCTAACTCCAACAAAACAAACCAGATAATATGGCAGAGTAGTTTCCGTCAATTTGATAAAATTGAATTAATGGAAAAAGAAAGAACTTGGCCCCGACCGGGGCGTCTTCTTTACATCCACCATGCATCGCTACTTAGTTGATTCGTTACCAGTAGACATCGTAGTGCCAAGTCCGGACCTAAGTTATGTATTATGAATACTTTATGTACTAAAGTTCCCCCCAGGGGGAGGCACAAGGTGAAGCGGCAAAGCCGAACATGGTTGCTGGTGGGAGCACTGTGGGTCGTCATCTCCGGAACCGCCATCCTGTCAGCTCAGGACGGCGCCCGCCAGAATGCCTTAGCACTCGAACAGCAAGGGCAGAACGCTGAAGCCGAGCAGGCGTGGCAAAGCATAGCACGCAGCAATCCTCAGAACGCTGAGGCATTCGCGCACCTGGGCCTGCTCGAAGCCCGCCAGGAGCGCTACGGCGAGGCCATCGCTAACTACCGCAAGGCGCTCGCACTAAATCCCGCGCTGCCCGGGCTCCAGATGAATCTCGGCCTCGCGCTCTTCAAGACCAAAGACTTCAAAGAGTCCATCAAGCCCTTCACTGCCGAGCTCAACAAGCATCCTGACGACCAGCGCCTGACCATCCTGCTCGGCATGGCACACTACGGTATGGGTGACTATTTTGTAGCGATCCCCTACCTGAGGAGGGCAGCGGAAAGAGACCCGCAGAGCCTGCCCCTGCGGCTGGCGCTTGCTCACAGTTGTCTGTGGAGCAAGCAGAATCAGTGCGTCCTCGATGTCTATAAGGAGATCCTCGCCCTGAATGCCGAATCGGCAGAGGCGGAGATGCTGGCAGGGGAAGCACTCGACGAGAAGGGCGACAACGCGGGAGCTACCGAACAATTTCGCGCAGCCGTTCGAGCCAATCCGAAGGAGCCTAACGCCCACTTCGGGCTGGCCTACCTCCTTTGGACCCAGAACCACTTTCATGAAGCAGCAAAGGAGTTTCAGGCCGAGCTCGACAACGATCCGCAGCATCTCCAGGCGCGGGCGTACCTTGGCGACTCGTATGTTCAGTTGAACGATTACGCGAAAGCTCAGCCAGAGTTGGAGAAGGCGCTTGTTGCTGATACCTCGTTTGCTCTCGTACATCGCGATATGGGAATCGTGTATGCCGAAGGGGGGCGGAAAGATGAGGCGATAAGCGAGTTCCAGAAGGCGATCGAGCTAGATCCAAAGGATGTGGCTCCCCACTGGCGGCTGGCGAAGCTCTATCAAGCCACAGGCAAAAAAGAGGAAGCTAAAGCTGAGTTCGCCAAGGCCAGCGCAATGAACAAAGAATCAATTCAAGCCAGCCAGGCGCTCTATCAGAAGCTCGCTGAAACCCACGAGACACGGCAGCAGTAGAGCTCTGTCTCCACCGACAGGAGAACCTTATTGTGATTGTGACTGCATCTTCTCCTTCACGCTCTTAGCCAGTTTCTCAATCTCGTGAGCCTTATTGGCATCCATTGTTCTTGAGCCGTTGTTGTCATGCCTTTCCATGTCTGCTTGCAGTTCCTGTGCCAGAACAACCAGCTTATCCATTGCCGACGACAACTGCTGCTTGAGTTGAGCCTTCTTCATCAGCGCAAGTTGCTCCTGTCTGACACGATCGACAGGATCGACATGATACTTCTTCTCCAGATCGATTGGCCTCGGAGCAGGATCAGAGAGTCCAGGAGGTTGTTGCGAGGTCTGGCTGGATTGTGCAAGGCCATTCCAAGGGAAGGCGCACACTGCGACAACGGCCACTACGACTGGCGGAACAAAGTAAGACGTCCCGATCAGGCTTCGCATAAGCTCCCCCCGAAACGATCTGGCCAGATTGAAGCAGATTGCACGAACTGTCGTCTAGTAAGCCACCGTCTAGACTGGTCTCTATATGGATGGGATTTCGATGTAATGAACAGCGGTTTAACTCAACGCTTAGCATTGTCGGGATAAACTTTGATCCAGTGATTGCGCATCGTTGCTCGCACGATCTTATCTGCAGTCTCTGAGACGATGACGCTTGTCGGCTCAACGGGCATGTGGCAATCAATGCAGTTATTTTTGATGGAAGGGCCCTTTGTCTTTGAGACCCCGCAACTCTGCCATTGATGGCAGGTCAGGCATTTCACCGAATAGGCTGCAGCCGACTGCTCTTTCGCATGCACATCATGACATGTCGAGCAGGTCATGCTCGGGGACGAGAGGTAGCAGCGGCTTTTCTGTAACAGGCCTACTTGGTTACCGTGCACGTCGGGGTGGTCTGCTGTGTCGACGGATAAGGGCATAAAGTAATCGTTTAGAGGTTTGCCGGGTATGTATGAAAATGCAGGCGCTACTGCCTTTCGTTGAATGCCGTTGTGACATAAGGCGCACAGATCTATTTGTCTATCGCGAGAAAACTTCGCTGGATTTAAAATTGCCTGCTCGGTCGGTGTAGCAGAAGTTAAGCCGCCTTTCTTCGCCATCACATGTGCCGCGCCTGGTCCGTGACACTTCTCGCAGGAGATGCCGGTTACCAGGCTTTCTCTGTCATAACGATTCGTCGTTGGGTCTGGAGAGAGTGGCCGGATGTAGGTCGCATGACACTCCAGGCAACCGGGATTGACGGGCCGCGAAAAATCAACAGAGCCGTTTTCATAACCGGGACTATTGATCCATTGGTGTCCATTCGTCCAGTAGCTCACCGGCAGCTCATACAACTGATCACCTTGCCAATAGAGGTAGGTCGCTCCACGCACGCCAGAACCTGTAACGATATCTATCCGTTCGCTTCGGGCTTGCACCTGTTTGTCCCAGCCTGTCACGGCGGTTTCATAATAGCCGCCGTTCTTTGCTTCCATCTTGAAGTAAAGGCCAGGCTCCGCCGTTGTGGTCGGATCGACGATCGACAGGACGTTTGCTCCCTCCTTGAACGAACCGAGCACCGACTCCGTGTTCGCCAACTGCGAGGTTCGATAGTGAGACGTGTGCAAGTAAGATAGACCCTGCTTTACATGACAGGAGACGCATGCCGCGTCGCCCACATATTTGGTGCGTCCAGTGTCGCCCTCACGCTTATCGGAGTCGCGTATTTGTGCGGACGCGGTGAACTCCGTCTTTGCAACTTGAATTGCAGGGAGCAGAAAACCCATCAGGCCCAGGAAAAAAAACATGCCCACTCGGGTCATTTCGAGATCGTCTCACGGCGCAGCATTGATTACCCTCCGCACCACTCTAACGTCGCCGTGGGCGTGGAGCAAGATTTGAATGGGATCAAGTGCAATCGAGTGCCGAAGACTGTCCCGATTTGCACACTCTATCACGCATCCGCATCGCTTACATGAGTTGGAATGCTGTCTGTGAACAGGGTCCGATGCGATTTGTCGATGTCAAGGGAATTGGTGGACGCGGTAGGGATCGAACCTACGACCAGTCGATTAAGAGTCGATCTTAACTGTGCGTCAATCATCAGTATTTATGCGGTATTTCAAACTGTGAGACTGTTAGAGTGACCAACTCCAGAAAACGCTACGCGGTCGGCGTTGCGCTTGTTGACCGCGGCGACTAATTCATCGGTTTGCTGGTGCTGGTAGGGAGCCATCGATTTGATGTCCACGTGACCCATCTGGTCTCGGACCGCGAAGAGATTGCCGGTTGCTCGAAAAGTGTAAGTCGCGTATGTGTGACGTGCTGAATAGGGTACGATCCTCGCGTCGAGGCCGGCACGATCGCGAGCTGCCTGAAAGCTGCCCGCGATCGATGTCAGATATCCCGTCGTGCTACGACTAGGAAAGAGCCATCCTGGCCCTTCGGCGCCGCGGCACCAGGTCGACAGGAGCTATGCGTCCGCTCAGTCATTCCCACGAAGCGTCGTGCCTTCGCAGTCTTGCCTGAAGGGATCCAAATCCGCCGCTCAGGCCGCATGCCTGTATCCTGCATGGTCATCATCACGAGCCATGCCCGGTAGCGCACCTTCGAGCGCGTCGAGCTACTGCCCAGCACGCGTTCGATGACCGTCTCGGTTGCATCGTCGATACAAGAGTATGTCGCTCTCAGCGTAACGCACGCAGCGAAGAGAGAGTTGGATGAAGGGCGGACCGAGACGCTGTGCCTTCCAGCCACGCAGCGTCGCGGGACGGATCCCGAGCATTTCCGCAGCCTGCGCCGATGAAGAGGTTAATGACTCGTTGGCGCGCTAAAGAAAGGTCGGGGTGAGGGTTACTCAGTGAGCGTCTCCTGATGACCGGGCCTGTCAAGTTGCTGCCGGTTCATTCTCAGCCTCATACATCTCCACGCCGCGCTTGGGAGGCTCCAGCGTGGCATGCGGTGTGGATTGTCTTCCAGCTTATACCGCTTTTATAAAGGCGGCGCGTGTCTCAGGCGTCAGAGCATCTGCCTTCAAATACTGCGTGTAGGTCCAGTCTGGTAATCACATCGTGGAGACAGTGTTGCGGGCAGGTATCGAGCAGGAGCACTTTCAGCCTTTTGAGGAACTGCTGCCTGTGCTGGCGCATCCATACGATGAGATGCCCGGCACGGAGGGGTACTCCATGCCGGCGCGTTCTGAGGAGCACGTCAGCAAGACATTCGGAGGCACATAGAGGAGAAACGAGAACGGTCGCATCGTCGGCGACTTGGGCAGCGCGACCTAGTGTGGTTGCCGACAGGCAACCTGCTTAGCCCAGTGCTGATCACACGACCATTCAGGTTCTCGACAGACTGACGAACAGCAGGGTGGGTGGGACAGCGGCGGAATGGGCTACCAACGGTGACAAATCCTGCTTGCCAGCCTCGGTACCGGAGGCGAGCAGGTTGCCTTCTGCGAGCGTGCAGGTAGTGATGGCACCTCAGGCGAATGCGGCGTCCTTCAAGAATTCCCGGCGACTTCTTTCGCTCAACATCAATCTCCTTGCAGAGTACTGGCTCGGTTCGACAGGTCGAAGCAACGATACATTCTCAGAGTTTGCAATTGTCTGTGGGGGACGCCCAGGAACATTTGACCGGTAGTTCATATTAAAGCTATTTCATTATAGAAATTATTCCTAATTGACAACTGTGTTATGGAGTCGCAATAATCCTTGCCTTATTGATTGCACGTCGCCATCAGTCTTTCTGCGCGCAAAGCCGGCTGATGAGAAATAGGAAGGATCTACGATGAGATTCTCGTTGACTCATTCCCCGACCAATTTTTCGAACCGGTTCACGGGCAAGAAAGCTTCCTCCATCTTCCGTTATTTCACGCCGTTGGTTGCGTTAGTCCTTTCTGCAGCTGCCTTCGCCCAGATTGGCGGCACTGGCTCAATCCAAGGAACCATCTCCGATTCGGCTGGGGCCGTCATCTCCGGTGCAACCGTGACGGCCACGAATTCAGCAACAAATGCCGTCACGAACCAACCGAGCTCTTCCTCGGGTTTCTATTCTTTGGCAGCGTTACCTGCCGGACGATACACCCTAACGGTGACCTCGCCGGGCTTTCAGAAGCTGACCCAGCAGAACGTTACCGTCGACGCTCTAGCCGTAGCCACGGTCAATCTTACGATGAGTGTCGGCTCGGCCAGCGACGTAGTCACAGTCACCGAAGCGCCGCCACAGATCGAAACTTCAAATGCCACCCTCGGATACGTTATGCGTAACGAGGTCTATACCGATCTTCCATTAGCGATGAACGCTGGCCCTCGCGACCCAACCGCTTTCGTCGCGCTGGTTCCGGGTGTCCAAGCGTTGAGTTCACAAGCTGCCGGATCATCGTTTGCCACGTTTAACGGCGGCCAACCCTATATGAATGAGGTCTACATCGAGGGTATTCCCACTACAAACGCCTCAGTACAGGGCGAGACACGCAACCTCGCTTATAGCGTCTCCGTCGAAGCTGTGGATCAGTTTCAGGTGCAGACTAACAATTCGCCGGCGGAGTATCAGGGCCAAGGTATCGAGAACTACACCATCAAGTCAGGCTCCAATACGTTCCATGGCGCTGCTTATGAATACTTCCGCAACACGGTTCTGGACACCTGGGGTTACTTCGCGAAGACACCCAACCCAGCAACGGGAGTCGCGGTCAAGCCGGTGGAAAAGCAGAACCAGTTCGGCGGGCGCATCGGCGGTGCCATAATTCGCGACAAGCTTTTCTTTTTCGGTAACTACGACGGCTATCGCTACCGCGCCACATCCAATCCGACCCTTCAGTTCGTCCCTACGGCCGCGATGCTCAACGGAGACTTTAGCGCTTTGATTCCAGCCGGAACTAACTGCAACACAACACCAGTAGCTGGTTGCATCTATGATCCCCTCTCGACCGCTACCGGCCCAAACAAGCGCACTGCCTTTGCAGGAAACATCATCCCGATGAGCCGCATCTCTCCTGTATCGGCATCGCTTACCTCCTATCTACCTCCGGTTGGCCCGTCCGCAGCCATTGGTCCTAACTATGTCGCTATCCTTCCTGTGGGCCTCAATACGGATAGCACAACAGTGCGGGTGGACTACAACTTCAGCCAGCGTCAGCGTGTATATGGCATTTTCTCCATGGGCAGATATGTCACAGTTCCTTTTGCGGGCATATCGGCCAACACGAGTGCTCTCCCTCTACCCTATGCAGCAACGCGAATTGTCACGGAAAAGCCGCTGACCGCTCAGGTGCACCACCTCTTCACCTTCACTCCGAACCTGCTGAATCAGTTCGGCTACTCTTATGCACGCCTGGCCATCCCTATCACAAGCGCGACCGCAACCGGCCAGTATCCCACCAAGTCCGGACTCCAGGGGATGCCTGCCGGCCAGGCAAGCAACGCCTTCCCCACAATCAACTTCAGCGGCCCCAATGCTCCACAGTCGTGGGCTGGAACAAACTCTCAGGCATTCGACGAAACCGCCAATACCTATGTGATTCAGGACAATGTGCAGTGGGTTAAAGGCAGGCACTCCGTCACGATGGGCGGTCAGTTCCAGTGGCTGCAGGATAACTACACCAGTCCTGACGACCGGAGCAACGCTACTTTTAACTTTGCCAATTCAGAGACGGCCGGCTACTCAGGTACTGGAAGTCTGCTCACCACCACTGGCAACGCCTTCGCTAGTTACCTTCTTGGCGCCAACGATTCCGCCAGCGTCAACGACAACGGCGTCATCACTACAGGTGCACGCTATAAGGATTTCGCCGTTTATGTTCAGGACGACTACCGTCTGCTCCCGAACCTGACCTTAAATCTCGGCCTGCGGTACGACATTCTCGGAACCTTTCGTGAAGCGCAGGACCGCATGTCCTTTCTTAACCCCACACTGGCGAACCCCGCGGCCAGCAACTATCCGGGTGCATTGCAGTTCGCCGGTAATGGCGCTGCTAGCTGTCACTGCCGCACTCCAGTCAAAATATACTACGGTGCTATCGGCCCTCGCATCGGTGCAGCATATTCGCCGAACCCTAAGACTTCCATCCGAGCCGGATTCGCGATCATGTACGCCCACGGCAACGGCACCAGCGGCCGCGGGGGCGGCCGCAACGGCCTCGGACAACTCGGCTTCAACGCCAACCCCTCCTTCAACAGCGTCCTGGGGAACGGTGCACCTGCATTCTTCTGGTCCTCACAGAGCAGCCTTCCTCCCGCCTACGTCACCACGGTTCCAGCGGGCGGCCTTCCCCCGTATCAGAAGCCCCCATTCTTCGATCCCACGCTCAACACAGGCTTCTGCAGTGGACCGGGTTGCCTTGCAGCCGGAGGGGGCATCACCTTCGGTGATCCCGACGTCGGTGGTCGGCCTCCGGCTTTCAACAACTACACGCTCAGCGTCCAGCAGGCCTTCACCGACGCACTGACCCTTACACTCGCCTACACGGGTAGCCAGGGGCACTATCTGCCTACCAGCGTCGGACGGATACCCTGGGTCAACCAGATCGATCCGAGATTTCTGGCCTTGGGGAACGACCTGAATCTGTCCGTGGCCTCCGCAGCAAATATTGCTCAGTACAACAAAGACGCAGCTGCTGCCGGTCTTCCTGCGTTCAACCTGCCCTTCGCTAACTACAACAATAACTTTGGCCGAGCTCTCTTTCGTTTCCCGCAGTACAACAGCATCAGCGATATCTGGGGTGGCATCGGGAACTCCAGCTACAACGCACTCGAGGTCATCGGCAACTATCGTGCTACCAACAGCCTTACCCTGCAGATTGCCTATACCTGGTCCAGGGAGATCGACGACGTGGTTGGTAGCGCCCGAACAGCCTACAACAATAGGTTGGAACGAGCGATTGGCGCCATCGACCGCAAGCACCTGATCACCAGCTCCGGTGTCTGGACGCTGCCCTTTGGCAAAAACCATCGCTTCGCCTCTACCGGCATCAAATCCTCGATCTTTGGCGGCTTCGAGCTGTCGAGTGTCTACTTTTTGACCTCCGGAGCTCCGCTCGCCATCACCTCGACCTCCTGCAACATCCCGTTTACGGGAGGACTTTGCGTTCCCAACTACAACCCCAACTTCGTCGGCTCGCCCAGCATCAATGGCGGGTTGAGCTCTGGCCAAGGGAACGCAATCTCGGGACACACTATCTCCTACATCAACTCCAACGCTTTTCAGAAGGTCCCTGCGTTCACCTTCGGCAACCTCACACGGTCGGGTCCCTACGGCCTGCGTTCGCCGTTCGTATGGAATCAGGATGTCACTCTTCGCCGCACCTTCGGCATATGGGAAAACGTGAAGTTGCAGGCCGCCATTTCGGCTTTCAACATCTACAATACCGTCAACTTTGGCGGCGTTACCACCAACTTCGATTCTACTGCTTTCGGTACAGTAACCAATCAGGCCAATAGCTCCAGGAAGCTGCAGTTGGAGGCTCGTATCACCTTCTAGGAGCCTTCATCCATCACAAAAGGTTGACCGGCATAGTTTGTTCCTATCGTCCGAAGAACCAGTGGGTTCGTCACTATTTGCCGACTGAACCTGCCTCAATAGCCTTTAAAAAGGGTTTGTGAATATTTCCAAAACGTATATATGTTCAGCTTTAGTTGAGTAGGCGTGAACCTCCGACGGATTTCTGTACGTTCATCTTCTGGTTCTGTTTAAGCCGTTTTCATACGCGGATCAAATGCCGCGAAAAACTCTGGCAGCGCGCGGCGCTCTCGACCTCGCCGCTCAAACATAAAAAGGGCATCCGCAGACAATCGCATGCCCCAAAAAACTCGCTTACATCCTTCAGAAGATGTATTTAGCCGCCAGCTGCGCACGCCGAGGCGAGCTGTTGATGACTCCATCCGTAGCTGGATTCAGCCGCATAAACACCGTAGACGTAATCAATTGCGATCCCGTGGTGTCATAGGTCACATTATTGAAGACATTCTGTACCTCAAACCGCAGCTGCAACGACTGCTCTTTATAGGTCCGGAACGATTTCGAAAGATTCGCATCCATACTCCATATCGCATTCTGCCGAAGCCAGTTTCGTCCAATATTCCCGAACTGCCCCGCAGCCGGGATAGTGAACATAGCCCGTTGAGCAGCCGTCAGGAAGAACGTTTGTGACCCGGATGAAGTCGTCTCTGTATGGACCTTGCCCATATGAGCATCGCAGGTGCCCGTACACATAGCCGGCGTCTGCACGCTGCCCGAATACGTATTCGATCCCGAGAAGATCGTAAGTGGTCGTCCTGATTGCCAGACGCCATTCCCTGAGATCTGCCATCCACCGGCAAGAAGGTCTGCCGCCCGGTTCCACTGCGACCCGAAGTGCCTTCCGTGACCGAAGGGCAGGTCGACCACGTAGTAGCCATTGACGACATGCGTATTGTCGAAGTCCGCCGCCGCATAATTCAGCGCTGGTTTACGGTAATCAAACGGCGTGCCGGCAGCTGACTGCGAGCTCCCCGTACCCACCAGCGTGAACGTCGGATCGAACGAACGCGTATCCAGCGTCTTCGAGTACGTATAGTTCGCCGTAACTAAGAAGCCTGACGAGAAGCGCTTCTCAAACTGCAACTGCAACCCGTTGTAGTTTGAGTAATCCCGTGACTGCAGGACAAAAAAACCGCCAAGATATTGCGAATATGGCTTGAAGAACCCAGTGGGCAATCCTGACGACACCACCAACGGCACTCCATTCGGATTCGCCGTAGTCGCATTCTGCAGACGTGTAGCCAGCGAGTTCGCAAGCCCCGCAACGTTATTCGTGCTCAAGTTCGAGCTGTAGTTGCGCTTGACGAACGCCGTGCCCGTCTCGCCGGTCAACCTGCGAGTATCCGACGAGATAATTTGCGTCATCAGTGGACTATCCTGACCCGCTTGCACCTGTTGAAACGCCGTCAGGAACCCGTTCGAGTTGATCTCCGACTGGTTTGAATCGTACCCCCCGTACAAATGCGTTCCATGATTCCCGATGTACGTGATCGTGAACGCCGCGTTCTTGAAAAGCTCCCGCTGAATGCTCAGACCCCACATCGCGACGGTCGGCGTTTGCAAGTGAGGATCGGAGACAGTGAGCGAATTTGCGCTGTAAGCCAGTGGCGTGGTCAAAGCCAGCGGCGTCGCTGTCGGAGAAGGGGGGGCCCAGCCAGTCGCCCGCAATCCCTGCGTCCCCGTCGTAAAGTTGTCCTGGCCGATCGTTGAGTTCGTAACCTGATAGGTCAGTCCCGGCATTCCCTGAAACACCGACGACGAGAACGAGAACGAATTGATGCGGTCGAACGCCATCCTGAAGTTGCCCCGAACCGACATCTTTCCATCCTTGAACGGATCCAGCGCAAACCCAACCGAAGGACCAAAATTCGTCCATCGATTATTCATGAATGGTCCCTTCACAAACTGGAGCGTCTGCGTCAGTGGCGTGCCGTACAGCACCGACTGGTTCGGCACCAGCCCAGGAAAGCTGTGCAGATTCGGCGCCATTCTCGCGTCCAGTCGCAGGCCGTAGTCGATTACCAGATTTGTCAAAACCCTCCACGTGTCCTGCCCGTAGAAGTCATACTCCGGCCAGCGATGGTCCATGTTATTGATCGTCCCCGCCGGCTTGAATGCCGAAAGATCCGTCTGCGCAACATAGCCGGCCTGCAGCGAGCCCACCCTGCCCAGCAAATCATTGAGTGCGCTGTTCAGGTTCGGCAAGTCATTGCTTGTATTGATTCCGCTCGTTGGCGTCTTATACTGCGTCGTGCTCGCAGGATTCGAGCTCGTGCTAAACGTCACCTGCGGAATCCCATTCAGCGACCCGATCGATCCGCGCTCATCAATCTGCCTCCCATAGCGGAAGTTGATGCCCGCCTTGATGACATGCGCTCCCTTCACCTTTGTCACGTTGTCCACCACCTGAATCGTCGTCAAATACCGGTTGTTCCCCAGATATGCATTCAGCGGAGCCGTTACAAGATTCGGATTGAAAGGCGTCTTCTGATTGGCATCGATCGCAGGATTCTCAAACCGGTACCCAAAACGATTCATGCCGACAACAAACTCGTTCGTCAATGTCGGCGTCGGACTCCAACGATAGTTCACCGCAAGATTCCGCGGCAGGCGGAACGTGTTCACCACAGCAGGCAGTCCCGGAAACGTCGGCAGACCGGCATTCACAACATCCGCATAAGTGTTCTGATGACCCGAGACCCAACGCACATACACCGAATTTCGTTCGTTGAACGTGTAATCGATCTTAAAGGTGACGTCCACCTGTCTGTCTGTTGATGGAGCGACAAAGTTGTAGCCCGCGTAGTTCAACCCATC